>CANQAJ010000111.1 GCA_947589365.1 uncultured Clostridia bacterium
AATGAATGATATAAAAAGGCATTTTGTACAAAATATGAAAACCTTATGGCGAGGTCGGCAAGGTAGATTTGCAGAAAAATTAAGTTTATATTGGGGATTGTATTAATATGAGAGCGGTTGTACAGAGAGTGACACATTGTGATGTTAAAACAGACGGAAATACTGTAGGAGAAATAGGAAGCGGTATGCTGATACTCCTTGGTGTTAAAAAGGGCGATACAGAAAAGGAAGCCGAAAAACTTAGTGCCAAAATATCGGGACTGCGTATTTTTACAGATGAGAATGATAAGATGAATTTGTCACTTGCGGATATCTGCGGTGAGGTGCTTGTCGTGTCGCAGTTTACACTTTGCACGGACTGCCGCAGGGGCAGGCGACCGGATTTCGGAGCGGCAGCCGGAAAAGATGAGGCGGAACCGTTGTATGAGTATTTCTGCGAGTGCATGAAGAAAAACGGTATTGATAAGGTGGAACGCGGCATATTCGGTGCTGATATGAAAGTATCACTTCTGAATGACGGTCCCGTTACACTTATAATTGATACGGATAATCTGTAATGATAAAAGATGTTTCGTATTACTTTTTACGAAGTGTAGGTTGGAGGAATTTTAATGATAAAAGTAGAATGTTTTGAAATTTCATGTAACTGTTATTTCGTAACGGATGACAAAGCAGAGGTCGCTTTAGTGGTTGACCCGGGTGAAGCCTGCCCGCAGCTTGAAAAAAGAATAGAGGAATTCGGAGCGGATAAGCTTAAATATATTCTTCTTACCCACGGTCATTATGATCATATAGGAAATGCTGCGGCTATGAAGAAAAAATATCCGAATGTCAAGGTTGTGATAGGTGAAAATGAGGAGAACTTTACATCTGACGGTATGCTCAATCTGTCAATGTTTACCGGGATATATGTTGAAAAATTCAAGCCGGATATACTTGTAAAGGAAGGTATGGAGCAGGATTTCGGGAATGAAAAAATACGGGTTTATGAAACTCCCGGTCATACCAAGGGAGGAGTGTGCTATCGTATAGGAGATGTGATGTTTACGGGTGATACATTGTTTTATCTGTCAATGGGACGGACGGATTTCCCGACAGGCAGCAGTCAGAAAATTAAGGAATCTCTTAAAAAACTTGCAGAGCTTGACGGAAACCCCGATATATATTGCGGACACGGGGATAAGACAACACTCGAATTTGAAAGAAAAAATAATCCGTATATGAAGGATAGTTTATTATGATAGTTTATATAGACAACCATAGATTTCATTATGAAATGGAAAATCTTGTAAGACTGTTTTTTCCTGATGAAAAAATAAAAGTAGAAAAAGAAATACCCGAGGATAAAGTGCCGCCGTATATATATACATCAATGAGCGAGGACGATAAAACGGGAAATGCACATATTTATGTCAGGGTAAAGACGGGAGAATTTGAAAGAATATCTGTAAAGGATATAAGCTTGTCAATTGAAGATTTTGAAAAAACGGCTGAAAGATGTATGGCTGTTTGCCTTTACACTATTTTATCCGAGCTTACGGGTAAAACAAAGCCTTGGGGTATACTTACGGGCGTGCGGCCGATAAAGCTTTTCAGACGGCTTTCGGATAAAAACGGAAAAGAATATGCGGAAAATTATTTTAAGGATAAATTATTGGTATCGGACGAAAAAATAAGGCTCAGTGCATGGACGGAGGAAAACGAAAGAAAAATACTTGCTCTGAGCAGACCGATGTCGGCAAGTCTGTATATTTCGATACCTTTCTGTCCGTCAAGATGTTCATATTGCTCTTTTATATCGCAGACGGCGGATAAAGCAAAAAAGCTTATTGCACCGTATTTTGAGCTGCTTTGCAGGGAAATAGAATATACGGGAGAAATTGTGAGAGAAAAAGGGCTTATATTGGAAAGCGTGTATATAGGCGGAGGAACCCCGACAACACTCGGTGCGGAACAACTTGATATACTGATAAAAACGGTCAGGGATAATTTTGATATGTCGGTATGCAGGGAATTTACCGTTGAGGCGGGCAGACCCGATACGATAGATGAGGAAAAGCTGAGGGCGATATGGGACGGAGGAGTTGACAGGATAAGCATAAATCCGCAGACGCTTAACGACAGTGTCCTTGAGGTCATAGGACGGAAACATACATCAAAGCAGATTTATGATGCATTCGGTCTTGCAAGAAAAATCGGATTCAACCATATAAACATGGATCTTATAGCCGGACTTCCCACTGACACGGTAGAAAGCTTTACAGAAACGCTTGACGGAATATTCAGCCTTGATCCCGAAAGCATAACGGTACATACACTTGCACTCAAGCGTTCGTCAAGGCTTACGTTGCAGGGACATTCTATAGGAGAGAATAACTCGGCTGCAAAAATGCTTGCGATTTGTTCCGAAAGACTTCCTCAAAAAGGCTATGAACCGTATTACCTTTACAGGCAAAGCCGCATAGAGGGAGGACTTGAAAACACAGGCTGGTCAAAAAAAGGCTGCGAGGGAATATATAATGTATTTGTAATGGACGAAACGCATACGATATTGGGCTGCGGTGCGGGAGCGGTTACAAAGCTTAAAAATCCGCACGGAAATGAGCTGACAAGAATATTTAATTACAAATACCCATACGAATATATCAGCGGGTTTGAAGAAATACTCAAGAGGAAAGAGCAGGTGAGAGCTTATTATGACGAATTACCTTAATACCTACCGAAGATATGCCTATGACCTTGACAGGATAAATTATGAGGCAAAGCATGAGCCTGAAAGACTGATTGAGCTGAATGAAAATCTTCTCAAAACAGATTTAGGGTTTATAGCGGACAGGCTTTATGAGGCAAAGGAGGACAGACATATCGTGCTGTTGTCCGGACCGTCCGGCAGCGGAAAGACGACCTGCGTTAAAAAGTTAGGGGATGAGCTTAAAAAACATGAAATTGATGTTATCCAGATTTCAATGGATGATTTTTACCTCGGAGAGGATAAGGTTGGCAGACTCCCCGACGGGCGGCCGGATTTTGAATCCGTATATGCACTTGATATACCGCTCATAAAGAAAACTATGGACAATCTTCTCACATACGGGGAATGTGTAATACCGAAATATGATTTTACAAAAAGTATGCGTTCGGAGAAGACAAAAAAGGTACGTCTTGAAAAAAACAGTGCGGTTATTATAGAGGGTATCCATGCACTTAATCCTGTTTTCAGCGAGGGTATGCCCGCGGGAAATGTGGTGAAGCTGTATGTAAGCGTAAAGCAGGGTATAAAGGATTCCGAGGATTATGTTCTCACAAACAGGGAACTCCGCTTTATAAGAAGACTCGTAAGGGATCACAGCTACCGCAGAGTCGAGCCGTCACATATGCTTTCAATGTGGGACAGCGTTGTAAACGGTGAGAAGAAGTATATAAGACCGTACAGGTATACAAGTGATTTCACGATAAATTCGATACACATATATGAGCCGTGCGTTATGAAGGCGTTTGCACTCGGGCTGTTGTCGGAAATTTCCCCCGAAAGTCCGCATATTGAATTTGTTGAGCATCTGAAAAGCTCGCTTGACAGATTTGAGGATATTGATTCCGCTTTGATTCCGCAGGATTCGTTATTACGTGAATTTATCGGCGGCGGAAGCTATGATTATTAAAGAATTACAAAGAATTTGATTTTTCAATTAAAATTCTTAAAAATCCTTGAAGAATGTAAATAAAAATGTTATAATCTATACACTGTAAAATTTGTCAGCAAAGGAGATCTTAACTATGGGTATTTTTGAAGATGTACTTCTCAATGCAAGGAGTGCCGTTGATGCGGTAGGAAAAACAGCCGGTAAGGTTATAGATATTTCAAAGCTTAAGCTTGCGGCTGCTGATTTGAAGTCTGAAATCACACGTAAATATCAGATTCTCGGTCGTGTGGCATATGAAGAGGGTATCAGCGGGAAGGATTATACAAAAAATAAGACCGAGCTTATTGAGAAAATTACGGAGCTTAAAAATCAGCTTAACTCGGTAAACGACCTTTTGGCTAATGCATCAAATAAGAAGAAATGTTCCTCATGCGGTGCATATAATTCAAAGAACGCTCAGTTCTGCAACAAATGCGGCGAAAGACTCGCAGAAGATGAGGACGACGGCACTTTGACTGATGATATGAAGGATTTTACCGAGGACAACTTTGAGGATGACGAACTGCTCTGAGGGTGATATCGTTTCCGAAAGGATGTGCTTAAGTGAAACAAAAGAATAAGGAGAGGAAGTCGCAGTCGTTTCTCAAGGGTGCAATGGTGCTTGGCACAAGTATGGTTATTGTGCGTCTTATGGGTATGGTGTATAAGATACTGCTGTCGGCAATGTACGGAGGAGTGGGCACAGGTCTTTTTAATTCCGCCTATGCACTGTATAATCCTCTGTTTATGCTGTCAACGGCAGGCTTTCCGATAGCAATTTCAAGAACGGTATCGGAAAGCGTTACTAAAAAACGTTACAGAGACGTTCGTCAGATACATAAGCTGGCAGTGCCTATTTTTGTTGTTGCAGGTCTGCTGTGTTTTCTGATAATGGTTGTCGGCAGCTTTATCTATGTTAATGTTATTAACGCACCGAATGCGATTTTCGGTCTTTTGTGCCTTTCCCCGACGATATTTTTCGGCTGTCTGCTCTCGATTTACCGAGGCTGCTTTGAGGGCATGAGAAATATGACGCCGACGGCGATATCGGAAATTATTGAGGCTGCTTGCAAGCTCTTTTTAGGATATACGGCTTCATACATAACAATGAAGGTTTGTATGAACGGATATTACAGCAGCGGATATGTTCTCGGGATAAAGTGTGCAAGCGAAGCGGAAGCAAGTGCTGCCGCCGTGCCTATTGCTATAGGTGCGGCTATAACGGGTATATCGTTCGGTTCGTTTTTTGCTTTTTTGTTTTTGTATATCAAATACCGCAGGAACGGCGACGGGATTACGGCGGAAGAATTGAGAAATTCACCGCCCCCGAGAAAAAACGGTGTTATTATACGTACTCTTGTACGAACCGCCGTACCGATAGGTCTGAGTTCGGTTATCATGAGTCTTGCCGATATGGTGGATTCCACGCTTGTGCAAAGAAGGATTCATAATATCATGGAAACAAATCCCGATGCACTGCTGAATGTGTACGGTTCAATGATACCTGATGATATACTTTATGCGGGTGACACGCATACCTATTTGTACGGCTGCTATGGTATGGCACTTACACTTATGATGCTTGTCACGGCCGTGACGCAGGTTTTCGGCACAACAGCTCTTCCGTCCGTTACGGCGGCTTGGGCAAGCGGGGACAAGCTTAAGCTTAAGCAGAGTGTTGAAACCGTGCTGAGAGTAACAGTGCTTGTAACGATACCGGCAGGAATAGGTATGTCCGTGTTGTCCGAACCGCTGCTTTCGCTTATATACAGCAGTTCGAGTGTTGCCAATGAGGTAGAGATAGGTTCAAGAGTTCTTGCCGTTATGGGTATATCGGTTATATTTATTGCCACAAGTACGCCTATATGCAGTATGCTTCAGGCTGTGGGGAGAATGGATATCCCGTTGAAATTATTTGTAGCCGGTATGATAATAAAGATAGTTGTCAATTATGTTCTTGTGGGCATACCCGAAATTAATATTCAGGGAGCAAATGTGGGTTCGATCGTATGCTATGGCTTTGTTACTGTTGTGGCAATGTTTGTGCTTTGCAGAGAAACAAAAATCATTCCCGATTTTGTTTCGATACTCATAAAACCGCTTATCGCATCGGTTATATGCGGAGTCAGTGCATACTTCTCCGAGATTTTATTTGATTTCTTTATGGTGCAGAGTTTAGCAACGATTTGTTCCATACTGACAGCGGTTATCGTCTATGTATTAACTCTGTTTCTAATCAAAGGTATAAAGAGGGAAGATATCCTGCAAATGCCTAAAGGAAATAAAATTGTAAAAATACTTGAAAAAAGAGGACTGATAAGGTAAAATAGATTGTATATCGTTACCTGATGGTGAGATTTATGGTTGAATTTGAATTTAAGGAAAGATATAATACAGAGGATCTTATCGAAATAGTAAGGCTTTTGCGTTCCCCGGAGGGTTGTCCGTGGGACAAGGTACAGACTCATGAATCGATAAGGAAAGATTTTATTGAGGAAGTCTATGAAGCTGTTGAAGCTATTGACGAAAAAGATCCCGTGCATCTTCGTGAGGAGCTTGGAGATGTTTTGCTTCAGGTGGTTTTTCATACTGTTTTAGAGGAAGAAAAGGGCGGTTTTGATTTTGAGGATGTGACGGATGAGATCTGTAAGAAAATGATAATACGTCACCCGCACGTATTCGGAGATGTCAAAGCCGATACGACAGAGCAGGTACTTAAAAACTGGGACGAAATAAAGATGCAGACACATTCGCAGAAAACCGTTTCCGAGGCTATGGACGGTGTGTCCAGAACCCTGCCCTCACTGATGAGGGCACAGAAGCTTCATAAGAAAGCGAAAAAGGGAGGCTGTGCCGAAAGTGCCGAGGATTTTTTTGCAGATATGCATGATGCACTCACGGCATTGGAGGAAGCGTTTTCCGAAAAAAATGACGAATGTTATGAGAGGGAGCTTGGGAAGATTTTATTTTCAGCAGCGGGGTTATCAAATATTATTGACACCGACTGTGAAAGATTGCTGTATGATACCTGTGAGGAATTTATTAGCAGCTTTAAGAGAGATGAGAGGTCTGATAATTTCTGAGGGTATTGATTATACAGGGCTTAATGTGAAAGCGTTTAGCCGAAAACGGAAAGAAATTTCTAAATAATTAAAACTGGAGGATTAAAAAATGAACAAATCTGAGCTTATTAATGCAGTTGCCGAGAAGGCAGGGATTACAAAGAAGGAAGCTGAAGTTGCGGTATCTTCTCTTCTTGATGTTATTATTGAGAATGTAGCAAACGGAGAAGAGATTCGCATTGTCGGTTTTGGCACATTTGAGCGTCGTGAGCGTAAGGAAAGGGTCGGAAGTGATCCTCGCACAGGTGAGAAGATACAGATTGCGGCGTCCAAGGTTCCCGCATTCAAGCCCGGCAAGTCTTTCAAGGATGCCGTAGCTAAGTAGTAGCAAAGCGGCGGCGGCGTAAGAATCATCAGTTTTAGGTCAAGCCTTTTTCAAAAGGCTTGCGGAGTGCGGGGGAACCCCCGCGGGCGTGTTCGCGGGGTCGCTCACTGCGTTCGCTTTGACTGTTTTGGCGGTAAGTCTGTTTCCGCGATAGGTAGTTTGCCTGTCGGAAACAATAAGAAAGTGTCGTGAAAGCCTCTTACGAGGCTTTCCGCATCTACAAATGAAAAACTTATCGCTTGTTCATCGAGTAAATTCATGGTCGAGCCATAGACTGACTTGCCTGAGAAAACTAATTACGGATTGACAGTGCCGGCACGGCACCGGCACGCCGCTCCGCATCTACAAATGACAAACTTATCACTTGTTCATCGGGTAAACATATGGTCGAGCCATAGACTGATTCGCCTGAGAAAACTAATTACGGATTGACTGCGGCGGCACGCCGCCGGCACGCCGCCGAGGGGTGAGAGAATGAGATTGGATAAATATTTGAAGGTAAGCAGATTGATAAAAAGACGGACTGTTGCAAATGAAGCTTGCGATGCCG
>CANQAJ010000112.1 GCA_947589365.1 uncultured Clostridia bacterium
GTTTTACAACGACTTTATAGACACTTTTTACCCTGATTTCCGCAAGAACTGCAAGAACTTTTACGAACACTTTTTTGTTGTGAATATTGCATTTTCGTTTTGCATATGATATAATAGCCTCAGGCAAAACGAAGTGAATGTCCATGAGGGCAAAATGAACCCCCGGAGGTGCGAACTCCGAGGGTTCTTTTTTGGTTGTGCTGTCTATTTCTTTCCGTCCAACCATTTGCAAATATAGTAGGCAACTACACCTGCCATGACAGAAAGTAAAAACGAAGCGAACGAATAATCCAAGAGGGTCACCTCCCCTCTGCCGGAGAGTATCGACAGCAGATATATTATATCATACTCCGACAAAAATACCAATCAATTTGCCTGCCGCCCGTTGCATCGTTTTTAGCTTGACAACTGTTTGTACAACACGTTTCTGTACGGGGCATAGTTTCATAATGAATTTATGAATACTTTTCACTCTAATTTCCGCAAAAACTTTTACGTAAAATAAATTTTGGAAAAAATCCCCGCTTATAATTGACTTATTATGCGTTTTGAATTATAATTAAATGGTATCATTACATAATAATGCGGGATGTTGTTATTCCCACAGCGTAAAAATATAAATGGAGGCTTTAAAGTATGAAAAGAGTTTACAATTTCTCGGCAGGTCCTTCTATGCTGCCTCAGTCTGTTCTTGAAAGGGCAGCAAGCGAAATGCTTGACTATGAGGGCAGCGGTCAATCCGTTATGGAAATGTCACACCGTTCAAAAATTTACGGAACTATAATTGAGGGAGCAGAGGCTCTTCTCCGTGAGGTTATGAACATTCCCGATAACTATAAGGTGCTTTTCCTTCAGGGCGGTGCTTCAACACAGTTTGCGGCTATTCCTCTTAACCTCGGTGTAAACAGCGGAAAGGCGGATTATGTTATCACAGGTCAGTGGGCAACAAAGGCTCAGAAGGAAGCTGCAAGATACATAGACGCAAATATAGTTGCTTCTTCAAAGGATAAGACTTTCTCCTATATACCGAAGCTTGATCCCGATACATTTACAAAGGATGCGGATTATTTCTATATCTGCATGAATAATACAATTTATGGTACAGTTTATCATGAACTTCCCGAAACAGGAAATGTTCCGCTTGTAGCAGATATATCTTCATGTATTCTTTCACAGCCGATAGATGTTACAAAATTCGGAATTCTCTATGCGGGTGCACAGAAGAATATGGCACCGGCAGGTCTTACGGTCGTTATTATACGTGAGGATCTTATCGGTCATGCAAAGGATATAACTCCCACAATGCTCAATTACAAGACACACGCAGATAACGGCTCAATGTTCAATACGCCTCCGTGCTATACGATCTATATAGCTAAGCTCGTTCTTGAGTGGATAAAGAACGATATCGGCGGTCTTGAGAAGATGAAGGAAATCAACGAGAAAAAGGCTTCAATCCTTTATAATTTCCTTGATAACTCCAATCTCTTCAAGGGTACTGTTGTTCCCGAGGATCGTTCTCTTATGAATGTTCCGTTCGTAACAGGCAATGAGGAGCTTGACGCTAAATTCGTCAAGGAAGCAACGGAGAATGATTTCGTTAATATCAAGGGTCACCGTACAGTAGGCGGTATGAGAGCTTCTATCTATAATGCTATGCCTGTTGAGGGTGTAGAGAAGCTTGTTAAGTTTATGGGTGAGTTTGAGGCTCGCAACAGCTAATTAAAATTAATTATATAAGGTGATAGAAATGTATAATGTTAAGACACTCAATAAGATTTCTCCGGTAGGGCTTTCACGTCTCGGGGAAAATTATACAGTAGGTGATGATATTCAGAATCCCGAGGCTGTACTCGTACGTTCCGCGTCAATGCATGATATGGAGCTTCCCGAAAGCCTTCTTGCTATTGCAAGAGCAGGTGCCGGAGTAAACAATATTCCGCTTGACAAATGTGCGGAAAAGGGTATTGTAGTATTCAATACCCCGGGTGCAAATGCAAATGCCGTTAAGGAGCTTGTTATGACAGCTTTGCTTCTCAGCAGCCGTGATGTTATCGGCGGTATCGAGTGGGCAAAGACACTCAAGGGCAACGGCGATGCAGTAGGAAAAATGGTAGAAAAGGGCAAGAGTCAGTTTGTTGGTCCCGAAATAAAGGGTAAGACACTTGGCGTTGTAGGTCTTGGTGCTATAGGTATACTTGTTGCAAATGCTGCTGTTGCACTCGGCATGGAGGTTATCGGTTACGATCCGTTCCTTTCTGTTGACAATGCACTCAGAATTTCCCACAAGGTTAAGCACGTTGTAACACTTGACGAGGTATTTGCGGCAAGCGATTATATAACCGTTCATGTTCCGCTTACTCCCGAAACAAAGGGCGTTATCAATGCGGAAAATATAGCAAAGATGAAGGACGGAGTTCGTATAATCAACTACTCCCGTGCCGATCTTGTTGTATCCGCTGATGTTATCGAGGCAGTAAAGAGCGGTAAGGTTGCAAATTATACGACTGACTTTGCAACGGATGATATACTTGATGTAAAGGGCATTATCGTAACACCTCACCTCGGAGCTTCAACACCCGAATCGGAGGACAACTGTGCAAAGATGGCTGCCGATGAAATCAAGGATTACCTTGAAAACGGCAACATTAAAAATTCCGTTATTCTTCCGACTGTTTCCGTTCCTCGTACAGGTGCGGCAAGGGTTTGCGTAATACACAGAAATGTTCCGAATATCCTTACAACCGTTACGGCAGCTCTTTCCGAAACAGGAAATAACATAGAGAGCCTTGACAGTAAATCCAAGAAGGATTATGCGTATACGATACTTGATACGGCAAATGCAGTTGATGCTGCGGCTGCGGATAAGATAGCGGCAATAGACGGCGTTATCCGTGTAAGGGTTATCGACTGATAAAAACAAATGCATATCTGCACCCGAGGCAATCAGTTTCGGGTGCATTTTGTAATTACGGATAATATATATACTATGGGTATATTATACTTTCAGTATAATATATAGTGAAAAAGAGGAGAGAATTAAATGTCAGCTAAAAAGGTAAGAACCCGATTTGCACCAAGTCCGACAGGCTTTATGCACGTCGGAAATCTGAGAACGGCACTTTATGAATATCTTATTGCAAAATCGCTTGACGGTGATTTTATTTTAAGAATAGAGGATACCGATCAGGAGAGAAAGGTAGAGGGTGCTGTTGATATAATATATAATACTTTGAATATGGCAGGACTTAAACACGATGAGGGACCTGATGTGGGCGGTGAATACGGACCGTATGTACAAAGTGAACGAAAGGATATGTATGTGCCGTATGCTGAGGAACTTATAAAAAAGGGTAAAGCTTACCGCTGTTTCTGCACAAAGGAAAGACTTGACAGTCTTAGGGAAAATGCGGACGAACCGGGAGCAGGTTATGACCGTCATTGCCGTAATTTATCGGACGAGGAAGTACAGGATCTGCTTGACAAGGGTACTCCCTATGTAATACGACAAAAAATGCCGCTTGATGGTACAACCACATTCGAGGATGCGGTATACGGTACTATTTCCGTTGAAAATTCGGAGCTTCAGGATCAGATACTTATTAAGGCTGACGGTTATCCCACCTATAATTTTGCAAATGTAATTGATGACCATACAATGAATATAACCCATGTCGTAAGGGGAAGTGAATATCTTTCCTCGACACCAAAATATAATCTTCTTTATGAGGCTTTCGGTTGGGAGATACCGACATATATACATCTTCCGCTTATTATGGGAAAA
The DNA here is from genome assembly GCA_947589365.1 of uncultured Clostridia bacterium. Lineage (GTDB taxonomy): Bacteria > Bacillota > Clostridia > Oscillospirales > Acutalibacteraceae > UBA1213. Next base: position 3,785 of record CANQAJ010000112.1, read on the forward strand.
AATGATGACGGCTCTATATCCAAGCTGTCAAAGCGACACGGAGCGACAAGCTTTGAGGATCTTGTAAAGAACGGATTTTTACCGGAAGCTATTATAAATTATATTGCTCTGCTCGGTTGGGCCCCGAAGGATAACAGAGAGATTTTTACGCTTGCGGAGCTGGTTGAGAATTTTTCGATAGACGGGATAAGCAAATCGCCGGCTGTATTTGATTATGATAAGCTGGAATGGTTCAATGCGGAATATATCAAGGCGATGACTGTTGAAAAATTTGCAGAGGTTGCAGAACCTTATTTCAAAAAGACTTTGGGCGACAAGCCGCTTGACAGAGTTAAACTTGCCGGAATTTTGCAGCAAAGAACCGTAAGGCTTACGGAAATTCCGGAAAAGATAGCATTTTTTGCAGAGCAGCCTGAGTATGATAAGGAATTGTTCGTTAATAAAAAGAGTAAGACAAACCTTGAAAATGCCCCCGGACTTCTGAAAGCAGGTGTAGAGGCACTTGAAGCATTGACAGAATGGAATCACGACAGCATACATGATTGTCTTATCGGACTTGCTGAAAAGTTAGGAGTAAAGAACGGTACGGCAATGTGGCCTGTCAGGATCGCAGCATCGGGAATGACGGTAACACCGGGCGGTGCGGTTGAAATACTTGATATACTCGGCAGAGAGGAATCACTTGCAAGACTGCACAAGGGACTTGATAAGCTGCAAGGTTGAGCCTTACGTTACGGAACTTATGGCGACTAAATGTTAAGTTTTGCGGATGGTAAAATCCTCGGCGTGAGAAGAACTCCGGCGGCGGTTTTTACTTAATTAACATTACTATCTATATAAAAAGGAGAATGGGAAATGGCTGAGGAAAATAATGTTGCAGAGGTTGCCGCAGGCAATTTTATTGAGGATTTTATTAATGAGGATATCGCGGAGGGCGGTATGTATGAGGGTAAGACGGTGCATACACGTTTTCCGCCCGAGCCTAACGGATATCTTCATATCGGTCATGCAAAGGCAATTTGTATAGATTTCGGTATGGCTGAAAAATTCGGCGGAAAATGCAATCTCCGTATGGACGATACCAACCCCACAAAGGAAGATGTTGAATATATTGACGCAATAGAGGAAGATATAAAATGGCTCGGATTTGATTGGGAAGACAGATTTTATTTTGCATCGGAATATTTTGAGCAGATGTATGAATATGCTGTCGAGCTTATCAAAAAAGGTCTTGCATATGTATGTGAGCTTACACCCGAGCAGGTAAGGGAAAACAGGGGAGATCTTACAACACCGGCAAAAAGTCCGTATCGTGACAGACCGATTGAGGAAAGTCTTGATCTTTTTGAAAGAATGAAAAACGGTGAATTTGAGGAGGGCAGAATGACCCTCCGTGCGAAAATAGACCTTGCAAGCGGTAACTTCAATATGAGGGATCCCGTAATATACAGGATAAACCGCATACCGCACCACAGAACAGGAGAGAAATGGTGTATATATCCCATGTATGACTTTGCACATCCTATAGAGGATGCAATCGAGGGAATAACACATTCGCTTTGCACACTTGAATTTGAGGCACACAGACCGCTTTATGACTGGGTAATAGATAATATAACATCTCCCTGCAAACCAAGACAGATAGAGTTTTCAAGACTCGGCATAAATAATACCGTGATGAGCAAAAGAAAGCTCCGTCAGCTTGTCGAGGACGGCTATGTAAACGGTTGGGACGATCCGAGAATGCCTACTCTTTGCGGACTTCGCCGACGTGGATATACTCCTGCTTCCATACGCAATTTCTGCGAAAGGATAGGAGTTTCAAAAACCAACAGTACAGTGGAATACAGCTTCCTTGAGCATTGTCTTAGAGAGGATCTTAATGAAAACGCAAAGAGGGTTATGTGCGTTCTTAATCCGATAAAGCTTGTTATAACCAACTATCCCGAAGATAAAACAGAAACCTTTGATGTAGAGAATAATCCGCAAAAGGCGGAGGATGGTATGCGTACCATAACATTCAGCAGGGAATGTTATATAGAGGCGGAGGACTTTATTGAAGAAAAGATAAAGGGATATAATCGTTTCTATCCCGGAAATGAGGTAAGACTTAAATCCGCCTATGTTGTAAAATGCACAGGCTGTAAAAAGGACGAAAACGGCAAAGTTGTTGAGGTATATGCGGAATATGATCCCGAAACAAGGGGAGGAGATACACCGGACGGAAGAAAGGTGAGAGGTACCGTGCATTGGGTAGATGCAAAAAATTATATTGACGCAGAGGTAAGACTTTACGAAAACCTCTTTACCGACCCGGAGCCGGATGTGGGCGATAAAAATTTCCTTGATTATATAAACCCGAAAAGCCTTACCGTACTGGAGAACTGTAAAATAGAAAAAACTGTTGAGGGAGCAGAGTACCCAACCTTCTATCAGTTTATGCGTATGGGCTATTTTTGCCTTGATAAGGACAGTACGCCCGATAAATTTATATTCAACCGCAGTGTTTCGCTAAAAGACGGATATAAAAAGAAATAATAACTACGGAGGTGCGGATATGAAAAATTCAAGTGCAATAATACTTGCAGGCGGCGAGGGAAAAAGAATGAATTCCAACCGCCCGAAAGTACTGAGTGAGGTTATGTTTCAGCCCATGCTGAAATGGGTAACGGATGCCGTAAGGACGGCAGGTATCAGGGATATATGTGTTGTTACGGGAAGTAAGCATGAAAGTGTTGAAAAATACTTATCAACACTTCCGTTCACTGTTGAAACAGTATTTCAGCCTGAGAGACTCGGCACAGGTCATGCTGTTATGATGGCGAGGTCGTTTCTTGAAAAGCACAGAGGCAGCGATGTTCTCGTTCTGAACGGTGACGCACCGTTTATCAGTGCGGAAACGATAAGAAATGCGTTTGTCGTGCATAATCAGACAGGTGAAATCGACCCCGAGGTATTTGACTGGGAGGCACCGAGAGAGCCTTCTCCGAACAGAGGATGTACCGTCATTTCGGCAGAGGTTGACGACCCGTCGGGCTATGGCAGGATTGTGCATGAAACGGATGATGAGGTATTTTTTCACTTGAAAACCCTCAAGGCGATAGTCGAGGAAAAGGAAGCCGATGACGAAATACGCAAGATAAAAGAGGTTAATTCGGGTGCATATTGGTTCGAGGCAGATATACTTCTTGACGCACTCGGGAAGCTTAAGAAAAGTGAGAAAACGGGAGAATTTTATCTTACCGATACCGTAGCCGTAATAAAGGACAGCGGCAATGCGGTTATGTCATATAAGGCTAAAAATGCGGATTCGGTGCTTGGGGCCAATGACTGTATCCAGCTTGCACAGCTCAATGAAATAGCAAGAATGAGGATTATCCGCAAGCATATGAAAAACGGGGTCAATATCCCCTGTACGGACGGAGTTATGATAGGAAAGGATGTTGTTATAGATTCAAATACAACAATTTTACCGTCAACCGTGATCAGAGGAAAAACAAAAATCGGATCCTATTGTGAGATAGGGCCTGCCGCACTTATAGACAGTTGTGAAATAGAAGACGGCATCAGTGTAGCTAATGTAAATATAAAAAACCAGGTTTTTAGGAGCAGGAAATAATTATGTAAGCCGTTTGTGCAAAATAAATTGAAATTTTCATTTTTTTCGCCGGAATTACATAAATGCAACAAAAGTATTTAAAAAGCC
>CANQAJ010000113.1 GCA_947589365.1 uncultured Clostridia bacterium
CAGATACCGCCGCAGGAGGCATAAGACCATGATAAAATTATTACTTGTGCGATTTAGTGAATATATTTTGTATCCATGCAAACTTTTTGTATGGGTAACGGTTTCGTGTCCTCCCAAAGCTGTACAATCAGTGTAAAAAGATTGTATTTATAAACAGCAGCCGGAGTCCGCACGGATTCCGGTTTTCATATTAATTCACAGGAGGAAAAATTATGATTATCGTACTTAAACCAAATACCCCCAAGGAACAGCTTATCCTTTTTAAGGCCTCTCTGGAGGAGAAATATAATGTAACAGTAAATACATGGGTAGGCGTGGAATCGACCGTACTGGGTCTTATAGGCGATACAACTCAGATCGACGAGGACTGGATAAGTGCACAGGAAATCGTGGAAAACGTCAAGCGGGTTCAGGAGCCGTATAAAAAGGCTAACCGTAAATTCCACCCCGACAATACCGTTATCGAGTTTCCCACAGGACAAAAAATCGGCGACGGAAGTCTTTGCATAATGGCAGGTCCTTGTTCTGTCGAATCCGAAGAACAGATAAATTATGTTGCCGAAAGGGTTAAGGCAGCAGGAGCAACATTCCTAAGAGGCGGTGCATTTAAGCCGCGTACCTCTCCTTATTCCTTCCAAGGACTGAAATCAGAGGGTCTTGACCTTCTCAAGGGTGCAAGAAAGGCAACGGGACTCCCGATAGTAACAGAAATAATGAGTTCGGCACATATAGATATGTTCGAGGGCGTGGATATAATTCAGGTCGGTGCAAGAAATATGCAGAATTTCGAGCTTCTCAAGCAGCTCGGAAAAATCGACAAGCCTATCCTCCTCAAACGCGGTCTTGCAAATACCATTGAAGAATGGATAATGAGTGCCGAATATATAATGGCAGGCGGTAATGATAAGGTAATACTCTGCGAAAGAGGAATAAGAACATACGAAACGGCAACCAGAAATACCCTTGATCTTTCCGCTGTGCCCGTTGTAAAGAAGCTTTGCCACCTCCCCGTTATCGTTGACCCGAGCCATGCAACAGGAAAAGCCTCTCTCGTTGAACAGATGTCCCTTGCGGCTGTTGCAGCAGGTGCGGACGGACTTATGATAGAGGTGCATAACGACCCCGGACACGCACTTTCGGACGGAGCACAATCCCTTACACCGGATAAATTTGATGAGGTTGCACGCAAGGTATTTGCACTCAAAAAGGCATATGACGAAATTATGGGCAACTAAGCGGCAATTGCTGAATTATGCGGCGAATAACAGCTCCGCATATTCAATTCCCGTAAATTCAAAACTTCTCCCCTCTTCCCCACAAAAAAACAGCCCGACCATAGGACATCCTGTGGTCGGGTCTTTGATATAAATGATTATTGAATAATTAACTTCAAAACATTACAGCATTATTTATTACTGATGAGCTTCGATGTAGTTTACGAGATCCTCAACAGTCTTTACGTTTTCAACTTCCTCGTCCGGAACCTCAACGCCAAACTCGTCATTGATGGTTGTGAGAAGATCTACAACATCAAGGGAATCAGCCGAAAGATCATTGATGATTGATGTTTCGGGGGTGATTGAATCCTCCTCAACATCGAACTGCTCGCTAAGAATCGCTTTTACCTTTTCAAGTACCATAAATAAATCCTCCTAAAATAAAATAATCAATAAAAAAATGTGTGCTTCCCGCTTTCCGCTGTGGACAAAAACATATAGTTTATGCTACAATAGGTTTATGCGGAACGAACGCCGCCGAGCACAACTTTCTTACACTTAAATCTTATAAGTAATTTAGCGATTTGTCAATACGTAAATTACAATTTATTAATATTTTTCCGATAATTTATAAAATTTTATAAAAAACACCGCTAATACTTATAGCTTTTATTAAAAACACGGAGGTAATGATATGTCAGAGAGAAAATTTGCTGTTATAGGTCACCCGATAGGTCATACGATGTCGCCTTTCATCCACAAAAGATTATTTGAGCTTTCGGGCGAAAAGGGTACGTATACAATATTGGATGTTGCCCCGGAGGAGTTTCCGAAAAAAATCTCCGCACTTAACGAGCTTGCGGGTTATAATGTTACAATCCCCGACAAACAGGCTGTAATACCGTTTCTTGACGAACTCGACAAAAAGGCGGAATTATACGGTTCTGTAAATACTGTGAGAAACGGTACAGTGCGTAAAGGCTTCACAACAGACCCGGACGGATTTCTGAAAGCACTTGCAGCCAACAATATTCCCTTTTGCGGAGATATATGCATACTGGGATGCGGAGGAGTTGCAAGAACCTTTATATATGAGGCTGCCCTTGCAGGATGCAATATAACAATATCCGTACGACCCGAAGATGTAGAGATACGTGACAGTCTTGTAAAAGAAGTAAAAGAAAAGCTCGGCATATCGGATATTCATACTAACCTTATTTCCGATATAGAAAAAGAAGGCAGATTCGATTTACTTGTAAATGCAACACCTGTCGGAATGTACCCTAATACCAACGCAATGCCGGTGTCTGAGAGAACTATCGAGAGGTGCAATAATGTATTTGATGCAATATATAACCCGCTTGAAACAAAGCTTATACAGACCGCAAAGGCAAATAACATAAGGGCTGTCGGAGGAATGGCCATGCTGGTATGGCAGGCGGTTGTTTCGCACGAAATATGGGACGGTTCGGAATATAAAACAGATGATATAAATCAGCTCATCGAGGACACCTCAAATGAACTGAAGAAAAATTTCTGAAACACAAGCTATCAGATTATATGAATGGAGAAAGTATAAAAATGAGACAAAAAAACATTATACTCTGCGGCTTTATGGGCTGCGGTAAAAGTACGGTAGGAGCATTGCTTGCCAAGAAAAACGGTATGTCATTTATTGACCTTGACAGCTATATAGAAAAAAAACAGAACAAAACCGTTTCCGAAATTTTTGAGGAAAGCGGCGAGGAGCATTTCCGTATGCTCGAAAGGGAGGCAGCAAGAGAGCTTTCGGAAAAAAGAGGAATTATCTTGGCAGCGGGCGGAGGAACGCTTACCTTCAGGGAAAACGTAGATATACTCCATAAGAGCGGAATAATCATTCTGCTTGATGTACCCGTAGAAAAAATCGCCTCAAGACTCAAAAATGATACAACACGACCGCTTCTCAACCGTGAGGACAGGGAGAATGCCATGCGTGAATTATATAATAAACGGCTTCCCCTCTATCGTGGTGCGGCGGATATTATAATAAATGCCGACCAATCACCTATGAGCATATGTATGGATATAATGAGTCAGATATGATACCGCAGCCGGTATTGAAAAATCCTGCAAAAGAATATATAATAAAAGACGATATGTTTATTAAGATAAGTGAAAGGGTTGAAAGAAATGGCACAGCAGAAAAAGCTTGTTGAAGCTATTACTTCAAGGGATGAGGATTTTGCAAAATGGTATACCGATATAGTGAAAAAGGCGGAGCTTGCCGATTATTCGGGTATAAAGGGATGTATGGTTATCCGTCCGCACGGATATGCAATATGGGAAAACATTCAGCATGATCTTGACAGAAGATTCAAGAAAACAGGACATGAAAATGTATATATGCCCATGTTTATCCCCGAAAGCCTGCTGCAAAAGGAGAAGGATCATGTTGAAGGCTTTGCTCCCGAGTGTGCGTGGGTAACTGTCGGAGGAAGTGAGGAGCTGAGCGAAAGGCTCTGTGTCCGCCCGACATCCGAAACACTCTTTTGCGAGCATTTTGCAAAGGTCATAAATTCATACCGTGACCTGCCGAAGCTTTACAATCAGTGGTGTTCGGTAGTACGTTGGGAAAAGACAACACGTCCGTTTCTAAGAACCTCCGAGTTTTTATGGCAGGAGGGTCATACAATGCACGAAACGGCTGAGGAAGCTCGTGAAGAAACGCTGAGGATGTTACAGGTATACACGGACTTCTACAAAGAAACCCTTGCCATACCTGCTGTAACGGGCAGAAAAACGGAAAAGGAAAAATTTGCGGGAGCGGAAGAAACCTATACCATTGAGCCTATGATGCATAACGGTGTTGCACTTCAGGGCGGCACATCTCATTTCTTCGGCGACGGCTTTGCAAGAAGCTTTAACATCACCTTTACAGGCAGAGATAACACACTGCAATATCCGTTCCAGACATCATGGGGTGTATCGACGAGAATGATAGGTGCTATAATCATGGTACACAGTGATGATGACGGACTTGTACTTCCGCCCAAAATTGCACCCATACAGGTTGCAATAATTCCGATAGCACAGAAAAAAGAGGGAGTTCTCGAAAAGGCGGCAGAGCTTAAAAACAGGCTTATTGATGCAGACCTCAGAGTAAAGCTTGACGACAGTGACAAGGCACCGGGATGGAAATTCAGTCAGTATGAGATGCTCGGTGTTCCTGTTCGTCTTGAAATAGGACCGAAGGATATAGAGAACAATCAATGTGTACTTGTAAGGAGAGATACGAGGGAGAAAAAATTTGTTTCTCTTGACAATGTTGAGCAAGAAATCAATAATCTTCTTACTGACATACATGACAGTCTTTACAATGCCGCTCTTGAAAATCTGAAAGCAAAGACCTTTGAGGCACGCACGCACGAGGAATTTCTTGATATTGCGAAAAACAAGCCGGGATTCATAAAGGCAATGTGGTGCGGTGACAGTGCTTGTGAAGATAAATTAAAAGATGAAACCGGCGGAGTAAAATCCCGTTGCATTCCCTTTGTTGAGGAGCATTTAAGTGACGTATGCGTATGCTGCGGCAAACCCGCAAAGCATATGGTATACTGGGGAAGGCAATACTGATCGAAAATAAACGTCTGCACGCAGCTTAGTTCGGTTTTTAAATATATGATGATATAAAATAATAAAAGGAGCAAGTGTAAATGCCGAAAAATAATAGTTCGGCTCCAAGTGCCGAGGGAGAGTATTACAGGAGAATAAGATCCGCATTCGACCAACGCAGAAAAGAAATAGAAGACTACGGGTATTCGATACGATATAACTTTTTACGGGATTATCTGAGCAAGTACTACCAAATTGACTGCGATGCAAAAACGGTCGGTCAGTTGTTTGATGTACAAGCAAAATCCTCTATAAAGCCGCATTTGATCGTTGCCATGTGTAATATCCTCGGATTAGACCTTTATTCCGTCATTCAGTACCCGCAATGTGTAGATCCCGATGAAAGCAGAGAAGTTAAACTCAAAGATGTTTTCAAGCGAATTACGGTAAATAGTGAAGAACCGGATTTCTTTGATTCGGATGACGATTCGGTATCCTTCTTGAAGAATGAATTATATGAGGGAGAATATTACTGCTATTACTTCACTCCTATATACATAAAAAATTCTATTTCCGGGGGAAAATACCAGAATGAAGTAAATACAATACGTCGGGCAACTCTTAAAATTAAAAGGGAAAACGGGGAAACAAGAGCTTATCTGACCGAAAAGGACACCAATTCCGGGGTGAAATTCACCTTTACCGGCAGAGTTATAAGATTTAAAAATGTCAATAAAATATATATGTTTTTGACAGCAAACAACGGAAATGCTTTTATGTGGCTGTTTTTTGATGATCTCGTTCTCAAAAAAAGGGGATTATACTACAAGGAAATGGCTATGATGACACATTCTATCAACTCTGACTCAAAACCGCTTTTTGAAAAGATGATCCTCACACGGAATGAAATAAATTTGAGCAAAGATAACAACGAAACTATTATAAGAGGTATTTTAACCTTTGATGATCAAACCATATTGATTCCCGCTGATAAGGCACAAGAAATACTTAAAACCTATAAGGAATTAAGTATGATATTTGATGCACAAGAAACGTTTTATAAAATCAGCAAATATGATATTGTCTGCAATAACAGACTGGATTGGAGCTATGATAAAAAAATAAATGCTTTGCTGGAAATTATGTCAAAAAGCTGCAACCACGCACAATCCGTCGTCGATCAAGATGAAAATATGAAAATTTTCTTCTATAATATTCAGGGCGGATACGAAAAAAAATCTCCCTCTCCGCCATAACAGCGGAGAAAGAGGTTTTTCTATGTTTCGTAATGACCAGTAGCTTCGACTGAATAAGCCTTGCGGTTTTCCTTGTTTAATACTGTGGTGCTATGCCTATTCATCTAAAATATCGTTTACCTTTTGATAATCCTTATAGGGCAGCTTTGCTCTGTCGCCATCATCGTTCAATATGTAATTTTTGCCTGTTTTACGATAGAGATCCTTGCGGGTTTCCTCTTTTTGGCGTTCGAGGGCAAGTCTTTCTTCCTCTCTCCTGCGTTCCTCTGCTGCTACCTCTTCTGCCGACGGTGTGCCGATACGGAATATAAAAGGCAGGAAGAACAAACTTATTTTTAATGCAATACCCAATCCGTCAAGAAGCATATTTATAAATAATGACTTCTTAAGATATGCCGGACATTTCCTACGTGCAAAAAGGTATATAACAATTCCCAATAACAGCACTAAAACTCCCATACCCGCATAAAGGAGATAATTCCCTGCAATCATATTTGAAACTTCGGGTATAAAGGGTGATATTATCATTGCAATAATTGCAAATACACCCACGAGTATAAAATCCGCAAATAAATAAGATGAGACTCTTCCGAAAACCTTTTGGTATTTCATGTGTATCCTGTTTTCTTTTACCAAGCCCACAATGGCAAAGACCAACATACCGAATAATAATACCATAAATATAGGATTAAACATAATAAATTCCTCCTCAAAATTGTAAAGTATTGTTGTCAGACAACAACCTCAAACAGCGGGATTTACCGCTGCACAGCAGCATCAGTACAGTATGTTCAAAGGGAAACTCACACTAAAAATCATATACTTCAACAGCGAATATCCGGTATCCTTTTACGCACGGCGTATAAGGAATCTGAAATTCAGATTTGACAGAATCTCTAAATCAGAAGTACTTCATTTCGGATAACCTCCTTCCATATTTTAGTGTAAGTGAACATATCTGCTAACAACTACTGTATCATATTCTCCAAAAAATAGCCATGAATGGCAGTTGTCAATCAAAGAGTAATATAGCAAAATGAAATAGAAAAAAATCCGTTAAAACGGAAAAAATATCATTTGCTTTTTAGAAGCTACCGATAGACGAAGCGGCTTAAACAGCAGAAAAAAACTGATATAAAATATCGGCTCAAGGCAGGCTTATTAGCTGTCTTGAGCCGATATTCCGTTTTATGCCGGGGTAATATACTTATTTTTTACCGTGGAAATTCCTTTCGGGTGTCGCCCGCATTGTGTTTCTCTCAAATCCCGATTATTTTATACATTCGGCATAATCGACACTCCCGCAGTTTTGTCTGAAATCCCTCTTTTAACATATCCTAAAAAATAAGCAGATGCCCTCTTAAAGAACATCTGCTTAAATTCATATCAGTGTGCGGCGGCTTATCAAAAACCGCTG
>CANQAJ010000114.1 GCA_947589365.1 uncultured Clostridia bacterium
GCATACCATATCCGCATAAAGCATACATCAGGCTGAGTGAAACAGTAATCGCTCCGCTTGTTGTTTTCTTGCAAAATCTGAAATAAATCGCTGCCGTAAAGGAACATAATGTCAGCTTTAGGATAACCATGATATTGACAAAATATATGATTTCTTCCTTTGGCACAAAAACCGACAGCAGAGAAAACGGATTTGAAAGGAAAAAGCAGAACACACCATAGAAGCTCATACCGCCTGCATTGGAAATACTGAAAAGCAGATTGTCTTTTCCGCTTAGCATATCCTTAAAGTCCATCAGCAGGGGGATACCCTGTTGATTCATGTCACACCAAGCAATACTGCCCTGTCCGAACGGGTACATATTATAGCTTTTGAACACATACAACAATACCGCTAAAGTCAGTAAAGGCGGAAGAAACAGTGAAAAGCATTTTTTGATTGGTTTTGCAAGAGCTTTCATTCAAGTATTTCCCCCTGATCGTTGTACTGAATATAATTGTGATCAATGCGGTTGCTTTCGGATTCTTCGGCATAATTTGAGCTTGCCTGATCTGTTTCAGATTCATGAGGTGTATATTCCTGACTGGCACCTGATGTTTCTTTCTGTTCAAAAGATTTTTTTGCTTCGGGACTTGTCTGTCTTGTTTCCGGATCAGAATAAGCGACCGAATTTACGACATCATCGTTGCTTTGTTTGTTATCAGAAACACTGCTTTTAGTCTTTTCGTTTTCTGTATTATCGGAAAGGATAAGCTTATATTCATCAGGTTTCGGATCACACATACCGATCATTGTTTTTTTAAGAGAATCAAGCAGAAGCTCTTTCCCAATGCTGTCATAGTATTGTTCGAGGTTTTTTGTTATAGTCAGGGTGTAGACCGTATGATCTCCAACTTTATGTGTTGTAACTTCTACGCCACTGTATTCGGAAATATCTGTTGTACCATTGTCAGATAATTTTGCAGAGATAAAACGAACTTCATCTCCGATTTTGTTTTCTGCCTTCCAAATATCAAAGAGATTTTCAGGAGAAGCATATGTAGCAATAGTCTTTTGTTCCGTTTTACCATTTGCAACATAATAAATCTCAAATGGCATTTGTTTAAGAGTTTTTTCCTCCGAATCTTCAAGCACCGGAGCTTCCGAGCTTGCCCCTGCAGTAGATTCAACTTCAGGGTATTCTTCGTCGACAGGCTTAACCGAGCTTGTACCAACCGCAGAGGAAACGCCTAAATCACCAACATTATTGCTTTTGTTCATATTCTGAACGATCAGAACAGAAGCACACGCAATAACGGCACAGGCTGCCACAGATGTTATCGCTAAAAATACTTTTTTACCGGCTTTCTTAGATTGCATTGCTTTGTCGATAAGCTCATCATCTACATTACCAATGCTGTCAAATAAATCGAATTTTGTCATAACAACTCCTCCGTTTCAAGTCTTGCTTTCAGTTTGTTCCTTGTTCTCATCAGCATGACTTTGACTTTACTTTCGGAAAAGCCAAAAATCTTTGCTATCTCCTTTACGGATTTTGCATACCAATAACGGCAAAGAAACACTCTCTGTTCCGTATCTCTTAATTCTCTGACAAAAGTGTTGATAGTTTTATCAAGCATTTCTTTTTCTATTGCAGCTATCGGATCACCGCTCGGAGAAACACATTCTGATAACTCATTGAGTATCTCTGCTATCTCACCGCCACGCTTTTTTGCATTTTTCCTTCTCCATTTGTCAACGGAAAGTCTTCTTGTTATTTTACCGAGAAAGGTTTTAAGAATGTTTGGTTTATTTGGCGGCATACTGTTCCATGCAGACATATATGTATCATTTACAATTTCTTTAGAATCTTCTTCATCATGTAAAATACCATAAGCAACAGAATAGCAGTAAGTGCCATATTTCTCAGAAGTAACGGAAATAGCCTGCTCGTCCCTGTCCCAATACATTTCTACGATCTGTTCATCAGTCACAGCAAAGACCTCCTTTCAAAAGTTCTTCTATATAACTACTCGTATTTTATCATAATTGGTTACATTATATTTAAAATTTTGGAAAGTTGTATAATAAAATATCAGCAAAAAGGGCAAAAGAGTAGACCCGTATTGAAACCCGTGTAAAATGTTAAGTGATCAAACCAACATAACCGGCTGTTATTTTTCAAAGTAAACGCAGCATAGGCACAAAAAACTTTAGCAATAAGTATGACGAATAATACAATTTTTAATTTTTAATTTCCATAAATTTTTTCAATAACTATTGCATTTTAATAAATAATGTGCTATTATAGTAGAGCAGTTTGAAATGAAATATGCGCCGGTAGCTCAGCCGGATAGAGTGACTGGCTACGAACCAGTAGGTCGGGGGTTCGAGTCCCTCCCGGCGCGTTAAACGCAGGCATTAGGGCAGTGGGGTTATCCCTCGCCCGATTGCACTCCGGCTTGCAATATGCAGGCATATGCGAGTTACAGCGGAAAATATTACAGGATTGACTTTTTGGCTTTTATCGCATATAATATAACTGTAGCATAAAAACGATATGTTTTTAGTGGGCTGGTGTACGCACCGGTTCTATTTTTTTACTTCCAAATGCGTCAGAGAAATTTTTTAAATAATCATACAGTGTCCGACTTTGAAACGGAACCCGTTTTTGACAGTAAAAAGAAGAAAAAAATCCCGAAAGCTTTTTCAAAAATTCTGAAAAGCATAGAGATATGAAGCAAGTTGTAAAATGAGCAGATATTCTGTCATCCCGGTGCGGAAAAACCGGTCTTGCGGAAAATTCCGTTTTCATAATACGAAAGCTTTCTTCAATTCAATCGTTTTTACTGTCAAAAACCCGAAAACATTACCACAGAAAAGTGTAAAAAGCTGATATCTTGGTTTGTGATTTTAGAATTAAATACTTATATGCAATAAAATACATATATAAAGTATTTAATATAATAATCAATACAATATTTTATACTGTGTGATATAAAAATCATACCGTCCGAATCATTTTTGTTGAATGAGCCGGACGGTATTTTAATTATTGCGAAAGACTAAAGACTTCTTGTTGCCGGCAAATAATCAAACTTAAAGTATAGTTATTACATTAACTTATTGTATTATAATTCGTTTTATCGTCTATTTATGCAATATATTGTATAATGATTTTGCTATATAATATAAAAATATGTTGAAAAAGATAATAAGTTATGATATAATAAATATAAGAATTATAGTAATGAATTTAAAAAAGTTAAAAATATTAATATGCAAGTTTATATAAAGATGAGGTGATAAATTATGAAAATTGATGATGAATTATTAGGTTCTTTGTATACATCTTTGCAAAATTCCAAAAGTCCGAACAATGACTTGGGAATGACACAGAAGTATGACAGAAAACTTTATGATTCCGAATCGGCCAAGAAAAAATTTAAAGATGAAAATTTTGGTGATAAACAAACTTACAAGGATCCTATAAGTGGAAAAGTACTTCATAAAAGCAGCAAGGCTGCTGCAAGCAAATACCATCAGAAAAATGACAAGGGGGAGGTTGTATCGACAAAATGGGCAGATCATGCCGCTGAAACTGACCATATCAAAACCTTGCAGGAAACGCATACGGCAGCTAAACATAACCCCTTTTTAAGTGATGCTGATTTTAAAGAAATAGCTAATTGTGACGAAAATTTCAGGATTCTGCCGAAATCATTAAATACATCCAAGGGAAGTAAAAGTGATAGTGAGTATGTTAAAACAAGTGGCAAAGGTCTGAGTACTGCTTCAAAACGTGTATTAAAGAGAGGACAAATGAAGTCTGATGCAGTACTTCACGTAAAATTCGGTGCAAGGACTGTTAAAAATGCCGGAAGTGTATTTGTATCTCAAGCAAAAGACAGTCTTGTGGCATCTGCGATACCTTTGACAGTTTCAGCTGTCAGTCAATTGATTAATGTTGCAAAGGGAAATATCGAACTTAAGGATGCGGCAAAAAATGTTATGGAAAGCGGTGTGGGAATTGCGGCGGTCGGCGGAAGTACAGCAGTGTTGGAACAAATAGCTAAAAATATACCTGCATTAAACGGATTAACCGGAGGTACTATTGCAAAAATTATAATGGTAGGTGAGATTGTAGGGAAATCGGCTGTCAGATATATAAATGGTGAGATTTCTGAGAAAGAATTTTTTGAAGAAATCGGAACTAAAGGCAAAATCATGGCTTTCGGAATGATAGGTGGTCAAATAGGAAAAGAAATGGGAATATGGCTGGGTTCTATTTTGGGGACTATTGCTTTGCCGGGTGTGGGAACAGGCGTTGGTGCAATTGCCGGTGAGGTTATAGGAGAGATAATCGGAACAATAATTACCACGATTGCCTGTAGTGTAATTATGTCGTTCTATAATGTCAAAAAGCATATAGACGATTATAAATTAAAAGAGAAACATATCAGAAAACTTGAGAGAGAAGCTCTTCGGGAAATGGCTAATCAGCGAAATAACTTCAAAAGTATAGTTGAAAGAGAATTTAAAATATGGGATGAAACCGTTCAGAGTGGGTTCGATATGGTTCTCAGAAGTGCTTGTGAGGAAACATATAATCTTGAGGGTATAACAGAGGGACTTGACAAAGTACTGTCCGTATTCGGAAAAGAGGTTGCTTTTAAGACTTTAGAGGAATATGAAGACCAACTGGATATGCCGCTGAAATTGAGCTTTACTTTATGAACATAGGAGATGAGAAATAAAATGTTGTTTGAATTTGGTGCTGCCGCACTTGCCGGTGCTATAGGTAAGCTATTCTACGATGTCAATAAATCGACAGAGATTGACGAACGGGCTGCAAGAAAATATGCTCAGGCTTTTGAAAAAGAAGAGGATGCAAAATTGTTGGTTCAGAGTAAAGCCGAATATGCGGATAAAAGATTGATTAACGTTGTTAATAAAAAGCGTTCCATTATTCAATTTACTGTACCGAAGTTTGTTGAAGTATACAACAATATACAGAAGATTGATATAGATATCAATGATACTGCCAACAAGATGATCGTCAAAAATTGTACTGATAATTTGGAAGTTATTAAATCTATGACAGTAGTCGCTAAAAAAGATTTTACCGATTCCGAATTGATTTTCGGATGTTTTATATTTGGATTGGGGGGAATGATTGTAAAAGATTCGGAAAGAAATTTATCGGCTGCAAACAATCAGATGAAAGCTGCAAATGTTACATATTCGCAAGCAGAATCTATTGCTGCAATGTATGATGCCATAACGCAGCGTGCTGACAGAATATCCGACTTATTGGTAAAAATGAATATTCTGTTCCTTAGGTCAATAGAGCAAACGAAAAAAACAATCGAGAAAAACGGATTTGATATAAAAAAATATAATAAATCTGACAAGGGGATATTAATGACTTGTGTAAATACTGCGTGTGCCGTTACGGACATTATTAATATTCCTGTTGTAGACATGGATGGTAAATTGTCTGAATCTGCTGTAGATATGATAAAGACAGGTGAAGAATATATCAAAAAGATTAATTCTGTTATAGAAAATGAATAATTATTTGGAGATGGTTAATATGTCAAAAATGTTTAAAATTAATGCCAACTGTATAGGATGCGGAATGTGTTATGCTCAATATCCGAATTTTTTTGCTGAAAGAAATGACGGTACAGCAAAAACAATAGAAGGAAAATTGATTGACGAGAATGTGAACACACAAAATATCGTTTCTGTGTGTCCGAACGGCGTGATTGAAATTATTTCCGTAACGGATGACAAAAAGCAGTTGGCAATGGCTGCTGTTCACAAACTTGAAGCTTTTAAAGGATGTCCTATTCCGACAAAAAAGGAAATACACTTTGAGAGCAGCGAGTATTATGTTGAAAGACCACATAGAGGACCGAGAGAATATGAGGCTATTTTTTCGAGTTCCGGTGCTGCAGACAGAGGAGCATTGGATGATTTTATTGAAACAATGTATTCTAAAGTGGATAATATTCTTTTGAAGATTATGACGCAATACAGAACCAAATATTTAAGAAAGTACTTCACTAAAAATAAGAATGATGGTAGTGTTTATGCTGAAATAAATGAAAAAATATCCGAAATACTTATGGAAATAAAAAATATAGTCGGTTCCAAACTTCCTGATGACTATGCTAAAGTTGAGGTCGATTATGGTGAGGATTTTGATCTATATGTAAAGTTTTATCAAAGAGGTGAGATACTGACTGATGAATTGGTAAATTATGCGAAAAAAGAGTTTGATTACAAGGCGAGCAGTTATGATTGTTACTGGGATACCGATTCAAGAGATGTTATGGTAAGGTCTTATCCAATGAAATTTAAAGAAAAATATTATTATGACAGGATGGATAATGCTTATCAGGAACTTGCGAAGGATATTTTGTTTGTATGTCATCTTGCCGACAACGATATTGAGGAATCTGCTATTTACAGAATTAAATGTATAGTAAATATATATAACGAAAAATTAAAAGAATTATTGAACAAAAAAATTGAATTGGCAAAAAAAGCATTGAATAATATGAATTAATATCTGACAAAACTCCGTCCGTATCATTACAATTGAATGATACGGATGGAATTATTAGCTAAGCTGTAAATGAAATGTAAAAAAATACACGCATATTGAAACCTGTGGTGAAATGTTAAGTAACGAAAGCAACATAACAGGAGAAAACAATATGAGCCACTTAGGTAATACCACAAAAAGCAGAAAAATTAAATACATAAATTATAAATAAAGATAATTTTGTAATGAGAATATTAATCAATTTTATAATGTCAAATTTTTTTAAATTTTATTATTGACTTTTTCGGAAATTGTGTTATAATCAATATAGATTGTATCATACCAAGAACAATCAGGTTACTATGATAAAGTAGTACACTGCAAAGCTCTGATGCCTTGTTCATTTAGAACAGGGCATCATCTTTTTTTGTACAATAAATTGTGCCGAAAATATATTTATATTGACATATATTTGTTGTGATGTTAAAATTAATTAAAGCAATTATGTATTTTTTGACATAAAATTTATAAAAAGCACAGGAGGAAAAATTATGAAATACGGTATTGGCTTGGATATAGGAATAGCATCTGTGGGAAGTGTAATTGTTTTACTTGATGGCAGTGATGAACCATATAAAATTTATAGGCTTTCATCAAGAGTTTTTCCGAAAGCGGAAACGGATAAAGGAGAATCGTTAGCATCGGACAGAAGAAACAATAGAGGCATGAGAAGAAGGCTTCGCCGAAGACGTCACCGTAAAGAGCGTATAAGAAATCTTATATATGATGTATTCGATGTAAATGAGGATTATATTACGGAAATTTATGCCGAAAGCGGTTTGAAAGACATATATCAGATAAGGTATGAAGCATTGGACAGAAAATTGGATAAGGATGAGTTCATAAGGCTTCTTATACATTTGAGTCAGCGGAGGGG
>CANQAJ010000115.1 GCA_947589365.1 uncultured Clostridia bacterium
CCGCCGCTGTCATGTTCGCGGGGTCGCTCACTTTCGTTCGCTTTGTTTATGATGGAGGGAAGTCTGTTTCCGCGATAATTAGTTTGCCTGACGGAATGCGGTAGAAAGTATCGTGAAAGCCTCTTGCGAGGCTTTCCGCAAACAGAAATGACAAACTTATCGCTTGTTCATCGAGTAAATTAACGGTCGAGCCAAAGATTAATTGACCTGAGTAAAATAATTACGGATTGACAGCTGCGGGCGGGGGAACCCCCGCGGGCAATTCGCGGTTTCGCTCACTGCGTTCGCTTGTTTTTTGTGGAGAGTAGTCCGTTTCCGCGATAGGTAGTTTGCCTGTCGGTGTGCAGAAGAAAGTGTCGAGAGCGGCTCTGCGAGCCGCTCCGCATCTACAAATGACAAACTCATCGCTTGTTCATCAAGTAAATTAATGGTCGAGCAAAAGATTAATTGACCTGAGTAAATTAGTTACGGATTGACAGCGGCGGCACGCCGCCGGATTGACAGTGCCGGCACGGCACCGGCACGCCGCCGGCACGGGAGGGAGAGGAAGATTTGTCGGATATTAAAAGGTTGATAAGACGTTTGAAAAAACATGACGAAAATGCTCTTGAAGAAATTATAAAAATGTATAGCCCGCTTGTTACTACAGTTATATATAATATCGGCAGAGGTAATTTATCAAAGGAGGATATTGAGGAAGCGGCAATGGATACATTTGTAACTCTTTGGAAAAATACGGATAAACTTAAGGCTGATTCTTTTAAGGGATATATCTGCTGTATAGCAAAAAGCAGAGCCTTTGATAAGATTGACACAAAAAAACAGGGCATTGTTCTTGATATCAATGAAATTGAAATAGAAGATGAGTTTTCACTTGAGGGTAACATCGAACAAAAGGATATCAATACTGCGTTGAGAAAAATAATTGATGATATGCAGGAAACTGACAGTGAAATTATTCTCAGGTATTATTTTTATTATCAGAGAATTCCTGTTATTGCGGAAAAAATGAATTTGACGGTGAGTGGAGTCAAGGTCAGACTGCACAGGGCAAGAGGCAAAATCAAAAAACAACTTACAGAAAGGGGATATAACTTATGAAAAAAAATATTTTTGATGATATGACAAAACTCCCTCTTTCGGACAGATACATAAGCAATGAATCTTTATTTGAGGTTACCGGAGCGGACGTTTCCGTTATAAAAAAGAGTGTTTTTGATAAGCTTGAGATAAAAAAACGCAGGTTCAGTAATAAGGTCGTCAAAAGAATTGTTATTGCAGCAGCAGTGGCTATGTTATTTGTGTCAATGTTAAGTCTGCCTGTTGTTGCGGAAAATATTTATCTGATTTATGGAATGACTATCGGAGGATATTCCTATGAAGCGGAATTTGAAACCGTTGATGATGCAAATATAAGGGTAAAGGATCCTAATCTTAATGTGGACTCTTTGAAAGTCAGCGGGGACAGAAGCGGTTCAGCCTTTATAGAAATAACACTCAGCAAGAAAAACGGCGGAAGTTTTATTGATACCTTCAAATATCTTGACATATCCGATCTTGAATGTCGTTTTGCAGGAGAAACGGTCAATCAGTCAGACCCCGGAATGGAAATAGTTATTGACACCGATATCAACAAGTATAACGGTTACGGTCTTGCCTGCACTGCAAAATATCAACCAGAAAAAAACGGAAAAAAATTAAATATACTTATTGAGATTATGGTTACATCTTATGATGACGACGATAATATAATTCACGGAGAGATTCTTGACGGTGCGAAAATAAGTATAAAGAGCAACAAATATATAGCTGCATCGGCTGACGAGATAATAACAAGCTATGATAATATGAAGGGTGAAAATCTCAATAAATACAACAAAATACAGAAGGAACAGTCAAAAAACATTTCCTATGATATTTTCACAAACAGCTACAGCTATACTGATATATATTACAACGGTGAAACCTTCGATCATGTCAAGGGCAGGGTAAAGAAAGTCAATCTGCCGTTTGAAATTGATTTCACCTACAAATGCAGCAGAGAGGATGAAGTCATAGAGCTTGACGAAAAGCAGACGACTTCTTTAATGGGAGAAAACACCACTGACGGCAAAATGGTAATATCGCCGTTCAATGTTTATATCTGGGCAAAGAAAACTACCGAAAGTTATGATGAGAAAAAAATTGATCCGCTTAATTCCTATGTAATTATGAAAGACGGAACAAAATATTATCTCACAGGCAATGGCGGAGATTATACTGATAAAAGTATTGAGAAAGTCCTCCAATATTCCTTATTTGATGACAGTAATGATCTTGCAAATTTCCGCACAGAGGCAAATATCTTTATAGATAAGAAAGAAATTGAAAAAATAGTAATCAGTGGAACAACTGTTTATACTAATGATTAATTTTTAATAAGTCTGCAAATTTCTCACCCGACCTCACATATTCAAGGTCGGGTGCAATTTTTATATAATTGTTTTATAATGTTTCACGTGAAACATAGAATGGTCATGCAGTCAATTAATTTAAAATAATTGAGATAAATCGCTGTATAAATATCAGAATACATTTATAAGTATTTTATTTACTACTGTACAATTTGGTGTTTTTGTTTTATAATTATTAAGGTCGGCTTTGTTTATACAATAAAGACCGATCCACATTTTTATATTGGAGTTAGTTTGAAATGAAATTTATTGCAGGAGAATTTGATGTCGCCGTTATAGGTGCAGGTCATGCAGGAATAGAGGCTGCCCTTGCTTCGGCAAGACTTGGAAGTAAAACTGTTGTGTTTACTATAAATATGGATGCCGTGGGTAACTGCCCTTGCAACCCGTCAATAGGCGGAACGGCTAAAGGACATCTGGTTCGTGAGATAGACGCTCTCGGCGGAGAAATGGGTAAGGCGGCGGATGCTTGCTTTCTTCAAAGCAGAATGTTGAACAGGGGAAAGGGTCCGGCTGTACATTCACTTAGAGCACAAATAGACAGACGTGCATATAGTACAAGAATGAAGCATACTCTGGAACTTCAACAAAATTTGGAACTTCGTCAGGCTGAGATAACAGAACTTGAAAAGTCAGATGATGGAAAATGGCTGCTTACAACAAGACTGGAGGCTCAATATAAGGCTAAGGCTGTTATACTTGCAACAGGTACATATCTCGGAGGAAAGATTTATGTAGGTGATGTATCGTATAAAAGCGGACCTGACGGTATGTTCCCGGCTGAATTTCTCCCCGATTCCCTTGAAAAGCTCGGCATGGAAATACGCAGATTCAAAACAGGTACTCCGGCAAGAGTGCTTCGTTCAAGTATAGATTTTACCGATCTTGAGGAGCAAAACGGCGATGATCCTGTTGTACCCTTTTCCTATGATACAATCGAGCCGGGAGAAAATAAGGTAAAGTGCTATGTAAGCAGAACCAATGAAAAAACTAAAAAGATAATACTTGATAATATCAGCCGTTCGCCTATGTATAGCGGAAAAATTGAGGGAACAGGACCGAGATATTGTCCGAGTATAGAGGATAAAATAGTAAGGTTTTCTGATAGGGAAAGTCATCAGCTTTTTATTGAACCATGCGGTCTTGATACGGAGGAAATGTATATTCAGGGAATGTCATCATCACTTCCCGAAGATGTGCAGATAGACTTTTATCATACCATAAAAGGGCTTGAAAACTGCGTAATAATGCGTCCGGCTTATGCTATAGAGTATTTTTGTGCAGATCCCATACAGATGAACAGGACTCTTGAATTCCGTGATTTTCCGGGATTGTACGGTGCAGGACAATTCAACGGAAGTTCCGGATATGAGGAGGCCGCCGCACAGGGAATAGTTGCCGGTATCAATGCCGCACTTAAGATACAGGGAAAAGAACCCATGATACTTGACAGAGCAAGTTCATATATCGGCACTCTTATAGATGACCTTGTTACAAAAGGTTGTCATGACCCGTACAGAATGATGACATCAAGAAGCGAATACAGACTTATACTTCGTCAGGATAATGCGGATACAAGACTTACGCCTATAGGAAGAAAGATAGGTCTTATAAGCGATGAACGATGGGACAGATTCCAAAAAAAGCAGGAATTAATAAAAGAGGAACTTAAACGAGTTCAGAAAACTGTATTGACTCCGAGTGAGGAACTCAATGAAATTTTACGTAGTCATAATACTTCTGAAATAACAACAGGTATAAGACTTATTGATCTTTTGAAAAGACCTGAGTTAAATTATGAAATTTTAAGTCCTGTTGATCCTGTTTCAAAAGATCTCGAAGCTAATGTTCGTGAACAGGTTGAGATTGAAATAAAATACGAGGGATATATAAAACGTCAACTTATGATAATTGAACAGATAAGAAAGCTTGAAAGCAAAATTATTCCGGAGGATATAGATTACACAAGTATAGACGGACTGAGACTTGAAGCAAGAGAAAAACTCAGTAAGATAA
Organism: uncultured Clostridia bacterium; assembly: GCA_947589365.1. Lineage (GTDB taxonomy): Bacteria > Bacillota > Clostridia > Oscillospirales > Acutalibacteraceae > UBA1213. The sequence goes on from CANQAJ010000115.1 coordinate 4,470, forward strand.
GACCTGAGAGTATAGGGCAGGCAAGCAGGATATCGGGAGTAAGTCCGGCGGATATATCCGTGCTTGTAATATACCTGTCTACACTTAAAAATAACAGATAACGGATTTAAGTAATTTCAGGCATATTGTACTTTTTATTTTATGAAATGATAAATAGGAATTGAGGTCTGATAATGATATCTTCTTTATTAATAAAATGGTGCAGGGAAAATGATATTGAAATAAATTCCGCACAGCTTGGGTCTTTTGAAAAATATGCCGTGTTGCTGAAGCAATGGAATGAAAAAATGAATCTTACCGCTATAACAGATGATGAGGGAATTGCGGTAAAGCATTTCATTGACAGTATATCTCTGCTCAAATTTGCGGATATAAAGGGTAAGATAATAGATATCGGAACGGGAGCGGGATTTCCGGGAATACCGCTTAAAATAATGTGTCCGCAGATTGAGCTTACACTGCTTGACAGCCTTAATAAAAGGCTTATATTTCTTGATGAGGTATGCAGGCAGCTTTCAATAGATGCCGAGCTTATGCACAGCCGTGCAGAGGAGGCGGCGTTGAAAGCTGAATATAGAGAAAAATATGATATTGCTGTATCACGTGCGGTTGCCAATTTGCCGGCACTTTGCGAATATTGTATTCCTTATGTAAAATGCGGCGGAAGTTTTATTTCCATGAAAGGTCCTGACGGAAACAAAGAGCTTGCTTCCGCAGAAAATGCGATAAATCTGTTAGGCGGAGGTATGGAAAGAGCAGAATTTCTGACATTACCGGATGGCAGTGAGAGAACCGTAATATTTATAAAAAAGCTAAATAACACCCACAAAAAATATCCAAGACGAGGACAGAAAATAAACAAAAATCCCCTTTGAAATTTACTATGTTATGCCCGAATAGATATGCTATAATTTTTAACATGAAAAGACAACTTTGGTTGATTGTAATGCCGTCAGGGGAATGTTATAATCTTATTACAAACGAAAGTTGATCAGTTTATGGTTACAAAGCTCAAGTAACAATACTGTATTATTGTTACCGACAATTATTTTAGGTAATGTTATAATCTCATTACAGATAAGGGTGTCAGGTTTATGAATGTAAAACTTAAGGAAATGCGTCAGTTGGCAAAGCTTACACAGGAACAGCTTGCTGAAAAAATGAACGTTTCAAGACAGTCCGTGGCAAAATGGGAAAACGGGGAAAGTATTCCCGATATAGCTAAATGCTGTGAGCTTGCTAAGATATTCAATATGGAAATTGAGGATATAGCATTAATGTTCACTCAAACATATGATTACGGATTGCCTCACCCGAAAAATAAATATTTGTTCGGAGTAAGCAGAATAGTAGATAATAAAATTATACTGCCCGAAGAGGCTCTTAAGGTTTTTGAACTTAAAAACGGCGACGACCTTATCGTTTTGGGGGATATAACACAGGGTATAGCACTCCTGCCGAAAAAGGGATATAACGATTTTATTTCGCTTGTCAATAATTTTGATGTTCTTGGAGAGGAAAAAAATGAAAACAGCAATTAAGATAAATGACCTAACAAAGAAATTCGGAGATAAAACTGCTGTTGATAAAATTAACCTTGAAATATATGAGGGCGAGCTTTTCGGTCTGCTCGGTATAAACGGTGCAGGAAAAACAACGACCATACGTATGCTGACAGGTCTTTCGGCTGTTACGGACGGTGAGGCGGAAATACTCGGACACAGCATTAAAACCGATTTGCAGGAAATAAAGCCCCTTATAAATATTTCAACACAGGAAACAGCAGTTGCCGGTAACCTTACAGTCAAAGAAAACCTTGAACTTACAGCGAATATTTACGGTATGGATAAGTCGGATATTAAAGAAAGTATGGAAAAGATAATATCATCATTGGAGCTTGACGAGGTGATAAACCAAAAAGCAAAAACTCTTTCGGGAGGCTGGCAAAGACGGTTAAGTATTGCAATGTCCCTTATTACAAATCCCCGGATTGTTTTCCTTGACGAGCCTACACTCGGTCTTGATGTTATTGCAAGACGTGAGCTTTGGAAAGTGCTGGAAAATCTTAAGGGGAAAATAACAATTATTCTTACCACTCACTACCTTGAAGAAGCAGAAGCATTATGTGACAGGATAGCAGTTATGGCTAAGGGAAAAATAAAGGCACTTGGTACGGCTGAAGAGCTTAAAAAATCTGCGGGTAAGGATAGTATAGAGGATGCATTTGTTGAAATAGTTGGGGGTGGGGTATAATGAGGGCAATGGCTTTTACATCAAGAAATATAAAGGAACTATTGCGTGACCCGATAAGCTATGTGTTTTGTCTTGGACTCCCGATTGTCATGCTTATTGTAATGACACTTATCAACGATTCCATACCCGTTGTTCCGGGTACGCCGAAAATATTTAACATAGAAAAGCTTACTCCTGCTATGACGGTTTTTGCACTCACATTTATTATGCTGTTTGCCTGCATAAGGGTATCCGGCGACAAATCTTCCGCATTTCTTACGAGATTATATGCTTCTCCGATGAAAAGCAGGGATTATATAATCGGCTATACACTTCCGTTTGGTATTATAGCCCTGTTCCAGATAATAATAACATATACAAGCGGAGAAATCATTGCTTTGATAAACGGCGAAAGCTTTAATATTATAAATGCACTTTTGTCCGTTCCGCTTTTGATTCCCTCTGTAATACTTTTTATAGGAACAGGCATAATATTCGGGACAATATTAAATGCAAATGCCGCACCCGGTGTATGTTCGGCTGTAATTACGGCAGCGGCAATACTCGGAGGAATATGGATGGACATTGACGCTATGGGCGGAGCATGGAAAACTGTATGCGGCTGTCTGCCGTTTTATCACAGTGTAAAATATGCAAGGTTTGCACTTGAGGGTAATTTTACGGGTATGGCTCAACCGTTTCTG
>CANQAJ010000116.1 GCA_947589365.1 uncultured Clostridia bacterium
GTTGTAGTTATTATAATATTGGTTGTAATTGCAATCAGAAATGCAAATCAGAATTATACAATCGGCGGCGGTATGTTTAAAAACAGTGATAATAACTTAAATAAAGATGAACATATGGATTCGTCCGATTATAACTATTATGACAAAGACGGTAAGCTAAAATAATTCGGGGGATTACTTCTTACATAAATAATCTCTGTTAGGGCAATCAGTTGATATTTACATAAAAATAACACACAACAAATAATGATAGTTGAAAACAATATAAACACTGTAATTTTGAAAGGGAGGACACAGGTATGGAAACAATTTTTAACTGTAAGGCGAAAAAAATAGACAGCAATACGGACAGAAAGGAACTTACAAATCTTTATGGGCAGGCTGTTGATGAGGGCAGGAAAAACGGCTATACTCCCGTGTTTGTTGCGGTAAATGATGTGCTTGAGGAAACCATAGAGGGGCAATTTGGCAGTGTTGGAAGTGCAGAGGAATATGTAAAATCAGTTTTGTCTGAAAACCATTCAAACGGTAAGGAAATATTTGAACATAGATATTCCTATATCGTTGAAGAATACGGCGATGGACTTGAATATATAGACCGTGATATGCTCGATAAAATGTTGCCTATGCCCGAAAATGAGCAGAGTACGATCATGCCGTCTGTTTCCGATTATGAGGGTGATTTATACCTTGTGCAGATCCCGACTTTGAATCCGTATGAAATTTTTGCATGGCTGCCGTTCGGAGGCTGGAATGAATGTCCCGATACCGATGATATGATAGCCATGTGCAAATATTGGTACGAAAGCTATGGTGCAGTACCTATGATAATTACTTATGACACTCTCACATTCAAGCTTGACGAGCCTATAACCGACATAGAATCCGCACTTAATGCCGCAAAAGAGCAATTAGCATTTTGCGAGGATATTGCCGATTATGCAGACATTGAGGAACTTATATCTATGACATACAACAATCATTACTGGTCCTTCTGGTGGGATTAGCAGGCGGGCGGCGTGCCGCCGCTGTCATGTTCGCGGTTTCGCTCACTGCGTTCGCTTTGTTTTTTGTGGAGGGCAGTCTGTTTCCGCGATAATTAGTTTGCCTGACGGAGTGCGGCAGAAAGTGTCGAGAGCGGCTCTGCGAGCCGCTCCGCAAACAGAAATGACATACTCATCTCTTATTCATTGAGTAAATTAATGGTCGAGCCATAGATTAATTCGCCTGAGTAAAGTAGTTACGAATTGACAGCGGCGGCACGCCGCCGGATTGACTGTGCCGGCACGGCACCGGCACGCCGCTCCGCAACTACAAATGACAAACTCATCACTTGTTCAACGGGTAAATTAATGGTCGAGCCATAGATTAATTGACCTGAGTAAATTAATTACGATTTGACGGCGGCGGCACGCCGCTTGTTCATCGAGTAAATTAATGGTCGAGCCATAGATTAATTGACCTGAGTAAATTAATTACGGATTGACGGCGGCGGCACGCCGCTCCGCAACTGCAAATGACAAACTCATTACTTGTTAATCGAGTAAATTAATGGTCGAGTTATAGATTAATTGACCTGAGTAAATTAATTACGAATTGACAGCGGCGGCACGCCGCCACGCCGCCACGCCGCTATTGGAGAATAATATGAAAGTTTTAACGGAGTTGGTACACTCGGAAAAACCTACCTCGGTCGCACTCGGCTATTTTGACGGAGTACATCGGGGTCATGCCGCCGTCATAGGAGAAGCGGTACAATGTGCAAAGGAAAACGGATATGTACCAACGGTTTTTACACTTATGCAAAGTCCGAGAACCATTCTCAGGGGCGAAAAAAGCAAAAACATAATAACACTTGATGAAAAACTCGGTATTCTTGAATCTATGGGTGTTGAGTTGGTTTATCTTATGGATTTTGCCGGAATAAAAGATATCACGGCGGAGGAATTTGTCCGTGATATTATATACGGATGCTTCAATGCACGCCATGCCGCCTGCGGATTTAATTACCATTTCGGAGCAGGTGCAAAGGGACATGGCTTTGAGCTTGGGGAAATGTGCGGAAAGTATGGGATAAGCGTATTTGCAAAACATAGAATTACTATGTCGGGCAGTCCTATCAGCTCAACGAGGATAAGGGAATGTATAGTAAACGGCGATATACCATCCGCAAACGAAATGCTTGGCAGACTGTACGGTTTCAGACTTCCTGTTATACACGGCAGACAGCTCGGCAGAACATTGGGTACGCCAACAATTAATCAGGAGTTTCCGGAGGGTCTGGTTATGCCGCTTTTTGGGGTATATGCAACGAGCGTCAATGTGGACGGAAAGGAATATTGCGGAGTTACAGATATCGGCATGAAGCCTACGGTAGGCTCGGATCGGGTGCTTATTGAAACATGGATGCCCGATTACAGCGGAGAGGAGTTGTACGGAAAAACAATTGATATACGTCTGCTTGAAAATATCCGTGCGGAGAAAAAATTTGCTAATATAAATGAGCTTAAAGACGAAATTATAATAAATGGCAGACAAGCAAAGGATATATTTGATATGTATAAAAAATCCGTACAGACATCTTAGTGCCTGTGCGGAAATTTTGTTTATCATAAGGAACCTCATTTTTAATTTCCGTATTGTTGAAAAATCCGATAATATATGATAAAATAGGCTTATCAAAATACCGAGTTTTCGGAGATGGGTGGACAGAAATGGCAGTAAAAAGAATTTTTGTGGAAAAACGCAGAGGCTTTGATGTAGAGGCATCTAATCTTACGGCAGATCTGCAAAAAAGTCTCGGACTTACCTCTGTAGAAAAGGTAAGAATTATCAACAGATATGATATAAGCGGAATAGAAGGAGAGGACTTTGAAAAAGCAAAGAAAACTATCCTTAGTGAAACAAATGCCGATGTGGTATATGATGAGGTACTTCCCGAAAATAGTGAGTATCGCTTTTTCGCTATGGAATATCTCCCCGGTCAGTATGACCAAAGAGCGGATTCGGCGGCTCAGTGCGTTCAGCTCCTTACACAGGGGGAACGTCCGCAGGTCGTTTCAGCAAAACTTATCGGTATTAAGGGAAATATAACAGATGATGATTTCAATAAAATTAAGCATTACCTTATTAACCCGGTAGAATCCCGTGAGGCATCTTTTGATAAACCGAATTCCTTGGATATGAAGGCTGATATACCGGCAAATGTTGCGGTAGTTGAGGGCTTTACAAAATGGAACGATGAGGAAATGAAGAATTATTTTGACAGTATGGGATTTGCAATGACATTGGCGGATCTGAAATTCTGTCGTGATTATTTCCGTGATGACGAGAAGCGTGATCCTACTGTTACCGAACTTAGGGTAATAGATACTTATTGGTCTGACCACTGCCGCCATACTACATTCCTTACAAGGCTTGAAAAAATAGAAATAGAAAAATCAGAGCTTACAAAAACAATTGAGGACGCTCTTGCACTTTATTATGAAAGCCGTGACGAGGTTTACGGAAAGGACAGCGGCAGAGATGTTTCTCTTATGGATATGGCACTTGTCGGAATGAAACTTCTCCGCAAAAGGGGACTTATACCTGACCTTGATCAGAGTGATGAGATAAATGCCTGCTCGATTGAAGTTCCGGTTACAATAGACGGCAAAACCGAGCAGTGGCTCGTACAGTTTAAAAATGAAACACATAACCATCCGACTGAGATTGAACCATTCGGCGGTGCGGCAACCTGTCTCGGCGGTGCAATACGTGATCCGCTTTCGGGAAGAGCTTATGTATATCAGGCTATGCGTGTTACGGGTTCGGGCGATCCGACAGTACCGTTTGAAAAAACAATTGAGGGAAAGTTGCCGTCACGTAAAATTACTACCGGTGCGGCACAGGGATATAGTTCCTATGGAAATCAGATTGGTCTTGCAACAGGACAGGTAACAGAACTGTATGATCCCGGCTATGTTGCTAAAAGACTTGAAATAGGTGCGGTTATAGGTGCATCACCAAAGGAAAATGTAGTAAGAGGTGTGCCGACTCCCGATGATATAATAGTACTTCTCGGCGGAAGAACGGGACGTGATGGCTGCGGCGGTGCAACAGGCTCATCCAAAGCTCATACTATGGAGTCTATAGAAACCTGCGGTGCAGAGGTGCAAAAGGGTAACCCACCGACAGAAAGAAAAATACAAAGACTTTTCAGAAATAAAAATGTTTCAACCATGATAAAACGCTGTAATGACTTCGGTGCAGGCGGTGTATGCGTTGCCATAGGTGAACTTGCAGACGGTCTTACGGTTGATCTTGATAAGGTTACGAAGAAATATGACGGTCTTGACGGCACAGAACTTGCAATTTCCGAATCTCAGGAAAGAATGGCAGTTGTGCTTGAAGCAAAAGACGTTGATAAATTTATTGCAGAGGCTGATAAGGAAAATCTTGAAGCTGTTGCTGTGGCTGTTGTGACGGAAAACCCACGTCTTACAATGAAGTGGAGAGGTGATGTTATAGTTGACCTTAGCCGTAAATTTCTTAATACGAACGGCGTAACTCAGGTCGCACAGGCTTATATTACCGCTCCCGATCCGGATAAAAACTACCGCACAAAAGCTCCCGAATGTCTTGCAGGAAAAGATATCAGCGAAAGCTTTAAAGCAAATCTCGGCAGACTTGAAGTTTGTTCGCAAAGAGGACTTGCCGAAAGATTTGATGCAAGTATCGGTGCTGCTACCGTTATGATGCCGTTCGGAGGAAAAACACAGCTTACACCCGAAGAGGCTATGGCTGCAAAGATACCGCTCCTTGAGGGAGAAACAGACGATGCTACGGCTATGTCGTACGGTTATATTCCCGGAATAGCAAAATGGAGTCCGTTCCATGGTGCAGCCTTTGCAGTTGTTGAGTCTTTGTCTAAACTTCTTGCGATAGGTGCGAATCCGCTTACTGCAAGACTTACGTTCCAAGAGTATTTTGAAAGACTGCACGATGTACCGTCACGTTGGGGCAAACCTGCCGCAGCACTTTTAGGTTCACTTGTTGCACAGATAAAAATGGGACTTCCGTCTATAGGCGGCAAGGATAGTATGTCGGGTTCATTTGAGGATCTTGATGTACCTCCGACACTTGTAAGTTTTGCCGTTGCAATGACAAAGGCATCAAAGACAATTTCTGCCGAATTTAAAAAGGCGGGTTCAAGGGTTGTATATGTTCCCGTTCCCGAGGATAAGCAGTCGATGCTTCCCGATTGGGAAAAGCTTAAGGCTATGTACCGAAGCGTATATGCTTTAATCGGTGAGGGCAAGGTATTGTCAGTTTCAACAGTTAAAGAGGGCGGTGCTGCCGCTGCTGTTGCGAAGATGTCGTTCGGTAATATGACAGGCTTTGAATTTGCAAAAAATCTTACTGATGATGAGCTTTACGCTCCGCTTTCGGGTTCACTCATACTTGAGCTTGCAGACGGTGCGGAGATTGACAGCGGCATACTTTACTATGAGCTGGGCAAAACAGTTGATATGCCTGTTATAAAGATAAACTCTGCTGAATTTGATATAGAGGAACTTATTTCAATATGGGGTGCAAAGCTGGAGGGAGTATTCCCGATGAAAGCAGACTGTCCAAAGATGAGTCGTGATATTCCGCTTTATAGTGAAAGAAATACCGTTTCGCCTTTAATAAAGACAGCCAAACCAAAGGTATTCATACCCGTATTCCCCGGTACAAATTGCGAGGTAGATACCGCAAGAGCATTTGCAAAAGCCGGAGCTGAGCCAGAACTTCTTATAGTACGCAATCTTACACCGGCGGCTATAGAGGAAACTATTGATGAAATGGTAAGAATTATAGATAATTCTCAGATAATCATGATACCCGGAGGATTTTCGGGCGGTGATGAGCCTGACGGTTCGGGTAAGTTTATAGCAACTACATTCCGCAATCCGAGAGTGAGCGAGGCTGTTAATACACTTCTTAAAAAGCGTGACGGACTCATGCTCGGTATCTGCAACGGTTTCCAGGCACTTATAAAACTCGGACTTGTTCCCTATGGAGAAATAAGGGAACTTAAAGAGGAAGATGCTACACTTACCTACAATACCATAGGCAGACATATTTCGCATATGGCTTATACAAGGGTTACGTCTGTAAAATCGCCGTGGTTATCGGGAGTTAATGCCGGAGATATCTTTTCTATACCGATATCTCATGGTGAAGGACGTTTTGTTGTTAGTGATGAGCTGCTTGATACGCTCATTAAAAACGGTCAGATTGCCACACAGTATGTTGATCTTGAGGGAAACCCGTCAGATAGTATAGAGTTCAATACTAATGGTTCTGTATGTGCGATTGAGGGCATAACAAGTCCTGACGGCAGAGTTTTCGGAAAGATGGGACATTCGGAGAGAAAAGGAGAGAATTTGTATTTCAATGTTCCGTTTGAAAAGGATCAGAAGCTGTTTGAAAGCGGAGTTGCGTACTTTTCATAAGCGGCGTAAGAAAGTAAAGGTAGTAAAACGGCAGTTTTAGGTCAAGCCTTTTCCAAAAGGCTTGCGGCGTGCCGCCGCTGTCAATCCCGGCATTCGCCGGGGTTGCTCCACTGTGGGTTTAAATTGCAAAAAATGATTGTCCCGACATTTAATTTGCCTGTCGGTGTTAGGTAGAAAGTGTCGAGAGTGGCTCTTACGAGCCGCTCCGCCGTAAGTAATGGTAGTAAAACGGCAGTTTTAGGTCAAGCCTTTTTCAAAAGGCTTGCGGCGTGCCGGTGCCGTGCCGCCACTGTCAATTCGTAATTATTTTACTCAGGTCAACCGGTTCTATGGCTCGACCATAAATTTACCCGATGAACAACAGATGAGTTTGTCATTTGTAGTTGCGGAGCGGCACGCAAGGATCGCTCCACCGTAAGTAAAGGTAGTAAAACGGCAGTTTTAGGTCAAGCCTTTTTCAAAAGGCTTGCGGATTCCAAAGGCAGAGCCTTTGGTCGCCGTCCGCAGACGGCGAAATCTTTATCGTGAGAGGAGCTCCGCAAGGGTGAATTTCAAAAACAGTCCGGCGGACTGTTTTTGAAAGAGGGACGCCCTGCGATAGAGGGCGTCCCTACTGACGGTTTGGAGTATTTTATCTCGCCGCCGATGGCGGCGACAGACAGTTATTAAAGTATATTAATAAAAAATGGCGGTCAGCGGATTTTTTTCGCTGACCGTTTCTTTACTTATAATGCTATTTCAGTTTATAGCCGCACTGCCCGCAAAACATAGCATCCGGTGTGTTTTGGGATAGACAGAAAGGACAAACTCCGTCTGAAGAGGCGGACTTGGAAGCTTTGTTTTCCTTAAAGTTATCCT
>CANQAJ010000117.1 GCA_947589365.1 uncultured Clostridia bacterium
TGTAAGGGACTGACAAGCATAGATATACCCGACAGTGTTACAGAAATAAAGGAATGGACTTTCGGCAACTGTACATCATTGACAAAAGTAAACATTGGCAACGGCGTAACGTATATAGGTGCTATAGCCTTTCAAAAGTGTACGGGATTGACAAGCATAGATATACCCGCCAATGTTACAGCTTTTGGGGAAGGTCCATTTTCAGAATGTATAAATTTAACAACAATCCGTGGTGTAACCGGCTCAGCGGCAGAAACATACGCACAAGAAAACGGTATAACCTTTGTTGCATTAGACAGCGAAATTGTTACCGATACGCCCACTAAATTAATTGATGACGAAAGCAAAATTACTGTTGAGGGTTTAATACCCTACGGAACTGCACTTAAGGTAAATCCCCTCACTGTAGATAAGACAAAAGACCCCGATGTTATCGCTTCCTATGACATCAGCCTTATAAACGGCGAAAATGCAGCTATTCAGCCTTACGGAAAAATAGAAATTTCCATTCCCTGCGATACAAAGGACTGCAAAGTAATGTGGGTCAAGGACGACGGTACAAAAACAGATATGAACGCAGAGTACATAAACGGTTACTATGTATTTACAACCGACCACCTGTCGGTGTATCAGATCGTAAAAAATACAGTCAAATCAAGTGAGGTATCAGATGATAAAACGGAAGTTTCAAATGATAAACCTGCAACGGATAAAGAAATAAGCAGCGGAAATAATGATGTATCGACCGGTACAGACAATCCGACCGATAATCTTCCTCAGACAGGAGAAACGGGAATATTATTTATCCCCATGGTTCTGGTTTTCTGTGCATCAATAGTTATTATATCGGTTTTCCGTAAACGTAAACATCAGTAAATATACAAAATAATACCTTAAACACCGTCAGATATCCTCCGGACAAATTACGGAGGATATCTGATTTTTATTTGTAAATTCGGGTTATGTAAAAAACATCAGCCGTACTGTGCCTAATCACACAGTACGGCTGACCGCTGTTTTTATATTTATTCCTTAACCGTTATCGTATATGTTTCCGATTGAGTTCTTCCGTAACTGTCCTTAACCACAACCATCAGATTGTAGGTACCCGATACATTAAACTGTATCGCAGTGTCCTTTACTGTAGGGGGTACATGAAGATCATACCATGCCGTATCATTTATTTCTTTATAATAGAAATAATATGTGTAATCACCCGAACCGCCGGTTGCTCCGCCGCTGATCTCGACCTTCTGTCCGACATCTGCAATAGCGGAATACTCAACAGCCTTATCATTAATCGTTACGGTTGAATCATACCTGAGATTTACGGCAACATTCATCTTAATGGAAGCAGTCGCCGTATGACCTGCGGAATCCTTGGCAGTAACCTTTACGGTATATGTTCCGATCGCAGTCGATTTGAATACCGCCGTATCATTACCGATGACAGTAAGCTCGGGTATATCCTCAAAGGTATATGTGGAGTTAGATACACCGTTTGCTGACGCTGCGGTAATTGTCACGGTTTCACCAGGACACGCTCCCGTTTTTGCGGCTGTAAGCGTAACTGTATATTCAATAGCCTTAAATGTCGCCTCAGCCGTTGCAGTATATCCTCCGGCATCGGTTGCTGTTACAACAACCGTATAACTTCCTGCCTTTGACGGAGTTACCGTTGCAGAGCTTGCAGTACCGGATATTGTTCCTCCGCTCTTGTATTTATACTTATAGGTAACACTTCCGAATCCTTCCGATGACGATGCACTCAAAGTAACGGGGCTGCCGGCATAGACCGTTGTCGGACTTGCAGAAAGCTTAGCAGTCAGCGGTTTTGCAACCTTTATCTTTATCGTTTTGGATACGGTGATTTTTGCATTGTTATTATCCGTTACCTTTACGGTTACGGTGTAGCCGCTTGTATTTTTGTTTGCCGCTGTAAAAGTCGCCCGGTTTCCGCTTTTCTCTATTGTAACACCGCTGCTCGTACAAGTGAAGTCATACGAAAGCGATGATCCGCCGGTTGCCTGTGCCGTTATTACCGCCCTATCACCGACAAGTATCATTTCTTTATCCGCTGTAACGGTCAACTCAAGCTTCTCCGTAACCGTGAAGCTTGCTGTCGCCGCAGCGGTATGATTTGCAGTATCAGTTACGGTTACCGTCACTGTATATTTTCCTGCCTTGTCAGGATATATTGTCATTGATGAGGATGTTCCGGATAATACTGTTCCGTCCGAATATGCATATTGATACTTGTATGTCGAGAAGCCCCCGGTAACGGTGGTTTTAAGAGTAACCGAGGAATTGACCTCGACAGTTGTCGGAGCAGCCGCAAGACTCACCGTAAGCTTATCCTTAACGGTTATCGCAGTGCTTGACACGGAACTCTTGTTGCCGTTTTTATCCGCCGCATATACCTTGAATGTATATGTTCCGGCAGCAGTCGGAGTAAATTTTGCTGTATTTCCCGTTTGGGTAAACTTCGCTCCGTTTGCTTCGGTAAAAGTATATGTAAGTGGCGAAAAGCCTCCCGAAGCATCCGCCGTAATTACTGCGGACTCACCAATAACTATCTTGCTCTTTGAAACGCTAAGACTTACCTTAACCGCATTGGCTGCTTCAATTTTTGCTGCGGCAATTGCAGTACTGCCCTCCGCATCCGTAACGGTTACTTCAAGGGTATGTGTTCCGACACTGCTCGGATAATATGTCTTTGTTGCTTGAGTCGATGTTGACGAATTGCTGTCAAATTTATAGGTATATTTATACGGCATTGTACCGCCGCTCGCCTTTACCGTAAATGTCACGCCGTTTCCGGTAATAATCTCGCTGACGGATGCACTTACGGATGCCTTGAGTTTATCCGCCTCGCTAATAACTTTTATTGTTTTAATACTGCTGATTTTCGCTGTATTTCCCTTGCGGTCGGTCACCCTCAATCCCATCGTATAGGTTCCCGAAGCCGAGGGTGTGAATATCATTTTATTACCGTTTACGGCAAACTCTCCTCCATTTTTGCAGTCCGTGTCATTACACAGGAATGTATAGGTAACAGGCTGATATCCTCCTCTTGAGCCTGCGGTAAATTCCATTGATTCACCGAGTTCCATCTGATTTTCATCATTATTGCTCAAAGAAAGATAATTGATAGGCTCAACAGCAGTTACACTTGCCTGAGCATTTGCCGTATATCCGTTTTCATCCGTGACGGTAACCTTAACCGTAAAATCTCCCGGTCTGTTGAGATTTACGGCTATATGGTTCTGACTTCCCATATCGGTTTCCACGCCGTCGCAAACAAACTTATATGTTTTGTTTTCGGTTCCTCCCTGTGCTGTCGCTGTGAAATATACAGTTTCCGTACTGCCGCTGTCATACTCAATCTCTTCGCCGTCATCACAGGAAAGCGTAACCGTAAGCTTCGGATTGACCTTTATAATTTTTGTTGCCGTTGCGGTCTTTCCGCCATCGGTAACCTTGACCGTTATTGTATAGCTTCCTGCTGTGGCGGGTCTGAATGTAACCTTATTGCCGCTCGGCGTAAGCCCTGATGCTCCGCTGAACGAATACTGTGCCGCTGCTGATGCTCCTACTGCTGTAGCTGTCAGAACGGCAGCATCTCCGACATTTATGGTTTCCTTTGATGATGTAAGCACGGCACTAAGGGAATCCGAAACAGTAAATTGAGCTTCCGCCTTAGCGGTATGTTTCCCGGCATCGGTCGCCGTAACAATAACCTTATAATTTCCTGCCTGCGATCTTGAGGTCGTTGCGGTTTTCCCCGTACCGGATATTTTTGTACCGTCTTCATAGGCATAGCTGTAGCTCACAGCACCCGAACCGCCGGTCGTTTCCGCCGTAAGCGTTACATCCTGATTTACGGACACAAGCATCGGTTCAGCCTTGAGTTTCACGCAAAGTGGCTGTCCTACACGTATAACAGCCTTTGCCGTTCCGGTATTATTATATCCGTCGTTTGCCGTAACAGTGACGGTGTATTCACCTGCCGCATCCGAATAGAATTTCCCGACTTCAAACTTATCGGTCGCATATCGCGGTTCAAATTTTCCGTTTTCATCGTCACAGCTGAAATGATAATAAATATTTCCATATCCGCCCGTTGCAGATGCTGTCAACACCGATGTTTCATTAACCGCAACATAATAATTATCGGCAGTTACCGATACCTTGATAGGATCTACCACCTCAAAGCTAATCTCTGCGGTACGCGTACTTTGATAGGCATCCGTAACGGTTGCAACAACGGTATAGCTTCCCTTTTTATCGGGAGTCAGAGTCAGGGTACCGGAATTTCCGGGTATTGTTTCTCCGTTTTTATAGGCATATTTATAGCTTAAGGGTGCTGCACCGCCCGCAACAGACGAGGTAATCGTGACGGAGCTGCCGAGTGCAACATAATCCTTGCTCGCTTTCAGCGTAAGCGTACCCATAGATAAAGCACAATCATATGTAAGCGGTTCACTGACCGCATTTCTGCCGTCAGCACCTGCGGCGGTAACCGTAATGGTATTTGTACCGGCTTCATATGGTGTAAAAGTGAAAGTATCCCCGCTGAATGTCGCATTACGGTTTTCATATCTTTTCCCGTTTATCGTATAGCTAAGACTATAGGTATACGGCTCAACGCCGTTTTTAACACTTATTTTGCCCGTCACAGGCTGATACAGATATCCGGATTTTGCGGATAGTGTAATACTCGTTTCCATAAGTGCTTCGCCTTCAGTCGCAGGCACATTTACGGTAACTTTTTCCTCATAGTTTGTGCCGCCGTCGGCGTGCAGAAGCATCATTGTAATTATTGCGGTTCCCGTTGCCAGTCCCTTTATCATGCCCATACCGTAGCCTTCATCCTTTGCTACCGTATTAGCACTGCTCCTACAACTGTACGGTCGGATATATACAAAATTATTATATGTCTTATTCTTAACTCTGAACAAAAGACTTTTCGTTTCATCTTTCGGAATAGTGACACAGCCGTTCTCGATATCCGTTTTATCCGCAACAGCCGTAAGATCGTTAAGCATGATATATGCCGCCCTTGTTTCTACCGTGTCCTTGCTGACATCTCCGAGCTTTCTTACCTCATCGGAGGTCATGGAAGACCCGCCGCTGCTTTTTTCCGAAAATCTCACGCATACATATTTTGTGCTTGTTACTCCGTTTATATTGACAACACCAACGCCGACTTTCATGGCAGAGTTTCTTGATAATGCAGCCGAATTGGCAGTATCGTTGTAAAGCTGAGTTACAATACTCGAAGCGGTCAATCTTGTTGTTCTGAGTACCATTTCGTAACAATAACTGCCCGACCCTGAAGAATTATCATATGATTTATTCTCAAGATTCCTTTTTGAAGTATCAATAGTAAGCTCGGCAGCTCTGACCATAGTTTCATCGAGCATATTACTGTTCATTTCCAAAGACGGCAGACCTGCCGATGCTCTCTTTTCATTAAGCTTGTCAAATATATCCGCCGCAAGGGAATTTTCGTTTACGACATCCGTAATTTTTATTTTGAATACATCCGCACTGCCGACAGCATCTGCCGCTGTCGGCGGGAAAGCGTACATTGATATGAGAAGTGCAAATGACAATATAAGGCTTATCACACGAACAGAAAATTTAAGTCTCATTTACATCATCCCTTTCGTTAGCGTATTATTTAACCGTAATCTTATAGGATTTGGAAACATTTTTCCCTGTAGAATCCTTCACTGTTATTTTTACATTATAGGTACCCTTTGACTTAAAGGTAACCGAAACACTTTTTGATGTGCTGAAATTCTTTGCTGTTGTCCATTTTGATGCAGACGTCTTTTTGTAGTAATACGCATACTTATAGGGAGAAGTGCCTCCGCTTGCCGCACCCCTGAGCGTCAGCTTTGAGCCGGCTTTTACACTTTTCGCACTTACCGTTGAACTGTTTGCAAGAGCTTTTACCACCTTAACGGTAAAGGTCTTTGCTTTTACCGTTCCTGCACTATCTTTGACATTTACCTTTACACTGTAGGTTCCTGTTTTGTTCGGGGTGAATGTTGCACTCTTCGATGTGCTGTAATTTTTAAGTGTTTTCCATTTTGAGGAAGATGGTGCCTTGTAGTAATATGCATATTTATAGGATTTCGTACCCTCACTCGCCGAGCCTGTAATTTTTATCTTCGTACCTATCGTTACACTTTTAGAGCTTATTTTGGAATTGTTTACAAGAGTCTTTGCCGTAGACTTTATTGTGAAAGTTTTCGATTTTACCGTACCTGCATTGTCTTTTACATTAATCTTGACACTGTAGTTTCCTGTTTTATTCGGAACAAATGAAGCTTTTTTTGATGTACTGTAATTCTTTATGGTTTTCCAAGACGAGGTCGAGGGTGCCTTGTAATAAAAAGCATACTTATACGAGCCTGTTCCGCCGCTTGCCGAAGCTGTAAGAGTAATCTTTGCTCCGAGCTTAACGTTTGAGGAACTGATTTTGGAGCTGTTCACAAGTGCACTGACAGAACACTTTAATGTAAAGGTTTTGGATTTAACCGTGCCGGCACTATCCTTGACATCAATCCTTATACTATAGGTACCCGCCTTATTCGGAGTAAATGTCGCCGTTTTTGAGGTACTGTAATTTTTGATTGTTTTCCAGCCCGATGATGATGTCTTATAGTAGAATGCATACTTATACGAACCCGTACCCTGACTTGCCGAGACCGTAAGACTTACTCTACTACCGACTTTTACACTTGAAGCACTGACCTTTGAATTATTTATAAGGGGTTTTGCCGTACTTTTCAGCGTAAATGTTTTCGCAACAACGGTGGACGCACTATCCTTGACCTCAATCTTGATACCGTAAGTGCCGACCTTATTTGGTGTTAATGTTGCGGTCTTGACTTCACTAAAGGTTTTTAATGTTTTCCATGCCGTTGTTGAAGGCTCTTTGTAATAGAATGAGTATTTATAAGAACCCGTACCCTCACTTGCCGCACCTGTAAGAGTTATCTTTGTTCCGACTTTTACCTCTGCGGCACTTATCTTTGAATTGTTTACAAGGGGCTTTGCCTTACTCTTTAGTGTAAATGTTTTGGATACTGTTGTAGCAGCACTATCCTTGACATCGATCTTTATACTGTAGCTGCCGATCTTGTCGGGGGTAAATACTGCGGTATTTGTTGCACTGAAACTCTTTAGTGTTTTCCAGGAAGTTGATGAGGGTTCCTTATAATAGAATGCATATTTATAAGAACCCGTTCCCTCACTTGCAGCTCCCGTAAGCGTTACCTTTGTTCCGACATT
>CANQAJ010000118.1 GCA_947589365.1 uncultured Clostridia bacterium
CTAATTCTATTATTATTATCAACTCTTTTCTTTGTTCGACTGATTTGATAATAGCATAGATTATTATTTATGTCAAGGAAAAAGTCAGCCTTACGCCTTACGGGCAATTCATCCCACCGCTTTAGAGGCGGGGGACTTCTTGCCCATTTAGGTTAAATTAAAATCATAAATATTAACCTTTGCAGGTACCCATTCATCCTCAATCCAAAACGGATAGGTCGGAGTGGTTTCTATTACCTTGCCGTTTACAAAGACATGGATAATAATATTCGATTGTCTGATGAATACATTCAGAACTTCCTTGTAATCACTCCCACCGGTATCGGGAGCAGAAGCATAAACATAGTCACCAACCTCACTCACCACACCCTCAATATCCGTCAGAATACGGACATTTCCGTTTCCGTCAAAGAGGTAACAGTGCTTGATACAATTTATTGTCTGTGACACTATTCCGGCACCATAGGTGTACTAATATTATTGCTGTCAAGCTCTGCCATATTCAGTATTTCTTTAACTTACGGCAGTAATTTATCATAAAACAATCAATACAATATCTTAAACATTATGATTGATATATGAAATAAAGATCATCTATACCATGATTCTTTTTATTTTTATCATTATCAATGGAATCAAACTCAGCCGGAAAAAAGTATCCCTGATTTTTACACTCGATAAGCTTTTCCAAACCATATTCCACACTATCATCATCCAATAACAATATAAATTCAGAATCTGCATAAACTATTTTGGGAATTTCCAATTCAGAATCTTTCTCAACCAGAATGCTTGTGTTTACTCCCCTTTTAAATACTATCTTTTTGTCAACAATAGCATCAATTTTAACAATATTCCGGGTTAAATTCTTAAAGCAGTTAATAAGAACATCATTCCCTATTGTGTCAAATTCAACTGTTATTGAAATAGGATCGCTTCTATAAAATTTAATCATTTACCCACCCCATTTTTAATCGATTAGAGGAACATGAATATTCTTTATTGCCCAATAGACTTCTCCACGTTTCCTTACCAACCTTCACTGCATCATCTCCGGCTTTCATATTATCTGCTGTCACCCATTCATCCTCAACCCGGAACGGATGCGTTGGGGTGGTTTCTATTTCCTCAACATTTTCAAAGGCATGAATGATAATATTAAACTGTCTGATGAATACATCAAGAATTGATTTCTGTACAGCACAGAGTCGCATTAATATGGAAACTATGTTAATTTCTCATAAAATTTATAATCATGTTTTAATTCATCCTTTTTTAATATTAACAAATCATAATCAGCAGATGTTTCTTCAAATATAAATACCATTGAAAAATTTTCTAATTTCTCACCTATTTTCAAAGATATAAATGTACAAGGCTCATTTAGTTTTAATAACTCTAAAAGCTCTTCCTCATGTACAATATACCAAATAAACGTAGTGTTGGTGTGAATTATACTTTCACAAATGTCCCAATTAGTCTCCGCATATTTTCGTTCATTAACATATTGTAAAAAATCCCTGTCAATATTCTTTTTTCTTAAGTTAGTGTATACTATATTTTTTATTTTTTCAAGTAATACATTATCAACATTTACATAATCCCCATTATCAATTTCATTTTTTAGCTTAAAGTAAAATTGTTCTGCCTCAAATAAATCCGTATGTAAATAATCTTTGATTAACTCTATTATTTTTTTCTCAATTTCAACTTTTAATTCTTTGTTATGATAATAAATAACGTCCGAACAATATAATTCAAAATCAAAGTCAACATTTTCATTAATGTATACAGCATCTTTTTGATATGAAAACAGAATCAGATCATCAAAATTTAAATGCTCACTAATGATATTGCACTTATCCCTAAGTTCATAACTACCAAAATTCACAATTCGTATCATCACCGGTTATACTATAATAAAACCCCTTAAAACAGAAGTTTTTATTAATTCTCCTTTCCCCGAAAAATTAATGTGTAGAAATGTATATTTCTCAGCTACAGTTTGTGTTTGCCATTTTTTAATTTCTACCCTGTAATGTATCAAATGTTGATTGGGCTGACAATGCCATCATGGAATCAGAAATACTGATGCCACAAGATTAATAAATAATAATATTATCTCCGAGTCAAACCATCAATTTTCCAGTTAGCATATTTAGTATATAATTTACCATTATAACTATATACCAGAATTGAATAGGATATTTTTTTATTTAAAATTTCGTTTTTAGTATACTCAATATACGTCTCACTATCACAAAACGCATAGTCAAACCCTATTTTTAATGAATCAGTCAGTATAGTAAGAAAGTACTTTTCTATCTCATCTACCCTGTCCATATCAAAATTATCCTCTGGAATTGAAAACAATAAACCGAAATTTCCATCACTTATACGCCGGACTTCCATTATAGTTCCGGTAATATTACATCCATCAACCGTACTAAAGTTGAAACTGCACTGTGCAAATTCGTTGTTGCAACACTTATCAAGTGCCTCATAAATATCGCCGACATTTTTTACATATTCAACCCAATTTTCACAATCATTATCAATAGGAAATTTTATTGTAAATAATGAAATATTACAATATTTCTCTATTATTTCCTTACACTTATTAATAAAAACATTCATTTTATCATTTGAAACCATTCCTACATTAATGTAACTACCCACGATAAACCCTCCCTGCTTAATTCTCGTACCATAAGTTAAATGAAATTGGATTTGTTTTTCGCTTAGCTTCCAACCACCAATATAATCACCATTCATATCAACATATGCACCTACCCCGGTATCTCTATTAAGGTGCAAATAAACTTCACGCAATGATAAATGGACTTTTATATTTTCGCGGCGGAGTTAATATAAGCCATACCCTCGCCGAACACAGCACCTGTAACAAATTCTTACTCCCAAAAAATAAGAATTGCATAGTGCAATAGGATCATGGCATCCTTACCGGCGTATCTATCAATGTAAAAAAGCCACCAATTATTGATGATGCACCGGCAGACAACAATATACTATTTGCTGCTGTTGCAGCTGTAGCATCCGCCAAGTTAAAATTACCGGTAGGATCGCGGGTTAGCATTAGCATAGAGGTACTTATGCAGACTTACGGGAGCGGATATTGTTGCACTGTAGCTGCCGGCAGAAATAAATCTGCCCGTTGTGCTGTCGTAATATCCTGCACGGAGATAGTACCGTCCGCTTGTTTCGTCCTTATGCTCGCCGCAGCAGCGGTACGGATTAACAGTAAAACCTGTACATTACTCTCTTCTATAAAATATGTTTAAAAATTAAATCCATTTTTTGCTTAATAACATCTATCTCGCAATTGTCACAACGAATATATGTTCCAACATCTTCATGCCAAATTAGAGAGTACTTATTTATTCCATCAGTCATTTTAATTATGTAATACCACCAACCATCAATTTTTTCTAATACAAAATCTCCACAGTAATTTATAAGTAATGTAGATAAAAGATCAACCCCATTAGAAAATTGATCAAAATAAGGAACCAATAGTTCCCAACGATTGTTTTCATCAGGATTTTGGTGTTCAAAATATCGTATTTCCATTTGTGGTCTTTGTAAGACGGTTGCCCTCAACATCATAAGTATATGTGTCGGTCTCGCCGTCCTTCGTCACCTTTGCAGAAATAAGACTTCCGTATTTAATGATTGCATACAACATTCTTCGTGTGCTTGCTTAGGAAACGGTGAATTAGGGCAAGGCACCATAAAATGGAATTGTTAGCCGCAAACTCATTAGCACTGTTATCCAAAACATCATACTTTTCGCAGGGTAACTCACAGAACACGTTTGTCAGCTGTTTCTTTCTATCAACAAAGGCAATGCTGTCAAGTCTCACGGATTCAGGCTTATTACCTTAAAGGCCGAAATATATCCTCCTTTTATTAAATTGATGTATTTAACTAATTCTTTCATTTTTATTATTTTTATTTTACCTCTTTTGCAATTAGTAGTTCCAAACAAATCAAGCAACACAGAATCCGGAATATTATTCATTTCTTTTATTATTCTTATTAGAAAATATGTGCCTGATTCAAAATTACTAATTTGTTCACACATTCTTCTTGGCAGTTGATTAAAATCTATATAATGCATTAGTTGTACTTCTACAGGCTTTTCTTCATGATTTTGATTAGTATAGTATTCATTTATAAAACCATCCCATAATTTTTGATAATTTTGAATATTAATTTTCTTATCATCCGTTCTTGCAGAATAAGCAAAAGAATAATAATTGAAATTACCAAATATTAAATCATAATAGCAAGGTAATTTGTTTCTTAGGAAATATATGTATTTATTCTCATAAAAGACGGAATACCGGTCAAAGCTGCTTGAGCAAAAAAAAGAAAATGAATTAAACATTATTATGTCAAGTATCAAATCAACAATTACGATTTTAAGCTGATCTGCGTTTATAATTATACCGGAATTATTAAGAAATGAAAACACATAACTTTTTTCTTGTTTGTGTGTTACTAATAATTCTAATAGATAAGAATTCTCAAAATCACATAATCGCTCCGCCTTTAAAAGTTTATCATAAATCGGATATTCATCATCCTTATTTGCAAACAATCTAACTCTATTTCTTGTTGAAACCGCTGAATCATACGGATGCAGTAATTCCACATAACATGGTCTAATGACAATGCGTGGAATCTGTCTTTCGGGAATCAAATAGTCTAATGATTGTAAAATAACACAAAGTTCAAAATTAATCTCATCAATTAAATCATTAATTAATTCTGCTTCCTTAGTGCCTTTTTCAACCATAAGATATTTTTTCCTATGTACATGTGTTTCATTCTCTAAACAGAAACCAGAGATTTTACCATTAATAATTGTGATCATCTACTTTCAAGTTTTATATTAAGTGTATTTTTCTAAATACTCTTCTATCTTTAATGTAATATCAGATAATATTCTCGATTCATATACCTCCCTTGGTTTCAGCCAATTATCATTTTCAATAATATATAGTCTAAAATTTCCTTTTGGATCTCCTTCAGGATACCATCCCATATCCAAAATATATTTATTTGTGCTGCAACCACACCTTGCACTTGTTACATACAACATATCTTCAGAAAAGTATTTCCAAAACTCACTTTCATAATCTAATTCATTTGGATCCAATTCATAGAATTTATTCCACATAACCATCTTTGCTCCGGGAACTCTCAATCGTTGCAACTTAAGCATATCTATTAAAATACCCCTTTCAAAATTTCAGTATAATAAGATAATAAAAAAGCAAGCAGATAAATTTTTTTAACTGCTAATTTTAATATTTCATAAATTACCGTTTATAATACGTGGGTAATAACACTTTGAACTCTATGTTCATTATCGGGCAGCATTAGCATAGAGGTACTTATGCAGACTTACGGGAGCGGATATTGTTCCACTGTAGCTGCCGGCAGAAATAAATCTACCTGTTGCATTGTCGTAGTATCTTGCACAGAGATAGTACAGCCCTGTTGTTTCGTTTTAATATTTGCCGAAATATTAAGAAAATTATATTTTATACGGATTTATATTACCTTTTCTGTATTCTTCAATAAACATACTCGCCTCAAAACCAAGCAGTCCTCCTTTTCTTTTCAAATTCTCAAGAATTTTTATTGACTCTTCAGGTTGTATGAATACTAAACCGGATGCAACACTTAATTTTACATAATCATTGTCGTGTTTCAAATATGGAAGCAAAAGTTGTACTTTTCCATTGATTATCAATTCTTTTCTGATTGTTCTAACTATTTTTGAATACTTATTTGCTTTCCTTGAATTAGCACTCTTTATGGCCTCACCATACATAATTGAAGAATATATAAATTTTTCAATTACTTGTTCAATATGCATATAAAAACACCTCAACAATAATATTTTGTTGCAAATAAAAAATTCTGTTAAAATATGCAGATACAATGACTTTAGCTCCTGCCAAATTCCAAGGCGAGAAGCCCCGGTTGGGTTTGGGAAAAGACCAAAATGTAACAGAAATTAATCGGTGTTATTAACAATAAATCCGTGGACTTTTGGGACACTCCATACACAGTTACCCTTGCATCCTGACAAAACCCGATGGAAGGGGAATTAAACCATTATGAAAATCATCTAAAAATGATTTCCAGTCCGCTTTCTCATTCCAATCGTCCGATTCGTTATTGAAAATTTCCGGGTCAGTAAAATATCGTTTCCAATGCCTGATATTTTTGTTCGTATAATTTTCTATCTCCATAATCATTGTATCATATGAATCGAAGTCAAAGTAAATAGATAATTCACCCTCATTCATGAGTTTGCAATTCTTATCCAAAAAGTCCAATCTTAATCTTACAGGGTTAATAATATTGATTTCACGAAATATTCCGCCATATTGTTTTAAGTGCAATCTATCAATCGTCAACGAAACTTTTGACAATTTCAACCAACTACTCAATTCGGCTTTTGTCACAATAAAAACCTGCCTTTTAAAATTTTTAATTACTCGTTAAAATTGCAGCCTTTGTCCAATCAATAAAATATAATATTATGATGTTGATAATTTGCAAGCCGCGGGCGTTGTTTGTAAGATCACAACCCAAAAATTTACTCTATAACGGCATTTTCGCCATACATATCCGAACTATCGAATATTTATATTTTCCTCTTTTGCTATCGGCTTTTATTTGCCTCAAATTCCTCGATAATCGGACGATATACGGGTTGATCAGAACATTCATCAAAGCTGTCTATAACTTCCCTGATGGACATACCGTTCACCACCATGTCAAGATCAACTCCATATTCCAAAAAAAGCTTCAAAATTTCCGGATTTTTAGGATTCCTACTTCCTAAAGCATAAAGAATTGCCACGTTTCTTTTTTTAGGAAAACCGTTGCGACTTGTACCTTTTTCCAATGGTAATCCGTTGGGATTTGCACCTTTCTCTAACAATGCTTTAATGATTTTCGCCTTATGGTTCAATGCTGCAAAATCCAAATAACTGAATCCTCCTGCATCAGTGTAATTTACATCACTGCATTTGTTAATTTCCTCGATTACTTCTTCTTCGGTTTCCTCATCGTGAGAAATTTTCCACATAAGTTCGTTCCTGCCGGTTCCCATATCATAGTCCAAATTCATATTTAATCCATTATCGCATTTTTTATTTCAGAGTAATTCCATTTTTTAACACCGTTGCTATAACTATAAGCAGGTATA
>CANQAJ010000119.1 GCA_947589365.1 uncultured Clostridia bacterium
AGATTACCAGAACGGAAAGCTGAGTATTCATGTGATTTTTCCTATGCCTTGATTAAGCTGATGACTTATTGTATAATTAAGGAAAAATAGTGATATCGGAGATGTTGTTATGGCAAATGTGATAGGATTGTGTAAAAATTCGTCGACAGAAAATTCTATCAAAGCGAGTAACGGCTTAACGGATGTATTAATCGACGTTCTTTTACTGAGTGGTTCGGCACTCGCAGAATCTGATGATGAAAAAGAATTTGTTGTTTGGTTGGCAGAAAGGGAGCAGAATGTTCGTGGAATCGGTAATGTTGACTTCAGTATAGATGAAATGCCGTGGACAAAAAGTAATTTCCAATCTGAGAAGTGCTTTATGATACAGATTATTGAAAGTGCAGAAAAAAGGCTTGAATGGGATAAACTCGGATATACACCGAATGAAGAACTCATTATTTATATTTTGGATCGGTTCAAAAGACTTGTTATGCTTATGACAGAGGATAAAATCAGGGAAGATGAAAGAGAGCGGTGGCTTAAAGGTGCTGAGGCAGAGGATCCTGTAAATTGCGGTTTCCCTCGGTGCAGAAAATGTAATTCTTTGTTATCCTGTTTCGGGTGCAAAATATGTGGTGAATATAAGCAGGGATATAATTTATATACATGAATCCAAGAATGACTCCGGTGATGCTTCGGGGTCATATCTGTTTTTTGTAAGGGATATTTTTTATATAATACGGCATATACATTACAAAACGGAATGGAGGAATTGTAATGGAATATACCGATGATGAAATGCAGGATACGGAGGAAAATGAGAGTGAGGAATACAACGGAGAGGATGTAAAAAAGCCGGTTGTTCGTGGCAATAGTATGCTGCTGATTATAATCCAGCTTATTGTCAGTGCTATTATAGTGATTGCAGCTCTTGTGATAAAGCTTATCGGCGGAACGGTACACAGTCAGGCAGCAACATGGTTTTATGATAACTACAATAATTCTGTCTTTATAAATACGGCGGATGGTACAATTCCTTATAACGATAATATAAAGCTTAAGGAAACCAGTACACCAACGCCCGATATTGAAATAAATGAGAATGAGGATATAACACAAAAGCTCAAGAAAAATATAACTGAGCCGCTTAAGGAAGCGGTAATTACTTCGGGCTTCGGTTCAAGAGAACTTAATGGTGAGGAGCAAAACCACAAGGGTATAGACCTCGGGGCAGATAAGGGAACGGAAATTTATGCTGCATTTGACGGAACGGTTACGATTTCCAAAGAGGATCCCTCCTATGGCAACTATATAGTGATTTCCCATGCCGATAAGGTTAAAACACTTTATGCCCATTGTTCAAAGCTTCTTGTGAAAAAAGGAGCTAAGATTAAAGCGGGAGATAAGATAGCACTTGTCGGGGCAACAGGGGATGCGGAAGGCAATCATCTTCATTTTGAGGTGCTTATAGACGGAAAAAATATTGATCCGTCAAAGCTTCTCAGCTATCCGAAAGCAGGAGTTGAGTGATGCCCCATGCATATAAAAATAGGAACACTCACAATAGAATTAAGCTTTCCTCTTGTTGCGGCAATGACGGCAGTTATAATATGCGACAGCTCAATGTCTGTCACAATATGCTTCATTGCCGCAATTATGCATGAAGCAGGGCATCTTATTGCACTGTGGAGATATGGTTCTTTTCCGAAAAAAATAAAGCTTACCCTCTTTGATATTGCAATAATAGACAGAAATAAACCGCTCAGAAGTCTGAAAAAGGAACTTGCGGTTATTCTTGCCGGGGTGACGGTCAATATTGCAGCCGCGATTTTGTCCTATGTGCTGAATAAGCTTTTTCCATGTACTTTTTTTGAGAACCTGCTTACGGCAAATATAACATTGGCAGTATTCAACAGTCTGCCTGTTGATTCGCTTGACGGGGGTCAGGCGGTATTTTTGCTTTTGTGTGAAAAAATGGACATAAAAATGGCAATGGCGGTGCTTGATGTTATTTCATTTATAATACTTGTTCCGATAGGCTGTATTGGTTTTCTCGTTTTGTTCAGGTCAAGATATAATTTTACACTCCTGCTTACGGCAGTATATCTCATGGCACTTATTCTCATAAGAAAAAGCGGAGATATATTTGCTAAAGTGAGTAATAAGCATGGTAAATTGAAAGATTGATGTTATCACAAAGAGATGTCCCTGTTAAAATGGGGCATTTTTTTTATACCTTAAAGTATCTGAAACAATATAATTTGCCAACCATTGGTAAAATCTTTTGGTGTATATTGACAAATTATAATGCAAGGTGTAAAATGTATTTGTTACTTGAAATATGCTTTTCAAATGCTGCAATTGTGCGGTAAAGCAAATAATTATTGATGAAAGCATGATTTTTATTATGAAAATGAAATGTTATTATACAAGATAATAAAAATATGTCGGGAGGAGATAATAATGAGTATAAGTTTACAAAAGGGTCAGAAAATTGATCTTACAAAAGGCGGCGGACAGGGTCTGAGAAAGGTTATGGTCGGACTCGGCTGGGATGAAGTACAGCAAAGGAGTGGATTTTTTGCAAAAAAGCAGGAGGATATTGACTGCGATGCATCAGCTATCCTATGCGGAGCAAACGGCAAGGTTATCGGAGGCAGGTTTGAAGACTATTGCGTTTACTTCGGAAGTCTAAGACACAGCAGCGGAGCTATTGTGCATCAGGGAGATAACCTGACAGGTGCGGGCGAGGGTGACGATGAGCAGATTATGGTAAATCTCAGTCAGGTGCCTCAGAATATTGACAAAATAGTCTTTGTTGTAAATATATATGATGCAGCTGTCAGACATCAGCATTTCGGAATGATAAGAAACGCATTCATACGTCTGGTTAATATGGATAATAATGTTGAGATATGCCGCTATGATCTGTCAAGCAACTATGATAATATGACAGGTCTTGTTGTCGGGGAGATATACAGAAGAAACGGCGAATGGAAATTTAATGCCATAGGTCAGCCCGTGCGTGAGGCAAGCCGACTGGAAAACATGGTTCAGCTGTACAGATAATTAAAGCTGCGGTATTATAAACCCTATATAAAACACAAGGAGGACAATAAAATGGCAATCAGTTTGGTAAAGGGACAAAAGGTATCTCTGGATAATAATATGACACACGCTTTGGTAGGTCTTGGATGGGATACGAACCGCTATGACGGCGGATATGACTTCGACCTTGACGCTTCGGTATTTCTCCTCGGAGAAAACGGAAAGCTTCAGAGAGATGAGGATTTTATTTTTTATAATAATCTCAGGAGCAGGAACGATGCCGTTATTCATACGGGAGATAACCTCACCGGTGAGGGCGAGGGAGATGATGAGGTCATAATGATCGATTTCACAAAGATACCGGATGATATAAAGAGAATTGCGATATGTGTAACGATTTATGAAGCTGCGGAACGCGGACAGAATTTCGGACAGGTTTCCAATGCATATATAAGAATTGCGAAGCTTGCGGATGAATTTGATACGGTTGGAGAAACTGTCCTCAAATTTGATCTTGAGGAAGAGTTTTCGATTGAAACGGCATTGGTAGTTGCCGAAATATACAATAAGAACGGTCAGTGGAGATTCAATGCGATTGCAGGCGGATATCAGGGCGGTCTGGAGGCTATTGTCCGTTCCTTCGGCGGTAATGTGTAAACGGTTTTATGCGGAAAAGAGGTGGGGTGCTTGAAGGAATTTCAGAGAGGTCAAAAAATAAGAACAGCATCCGGGGGAGAACTTGAAATATTGCAGAAGCTCGGAGAGGGCGGACAGGGTCTGGTTTATAGAGTAAGCTATAACGGAAGACAGCTTGCTCTGAAATGGTATTTCAAAAATAAGCTCAGTGATCCCGATAAGTTTTATAGAAATATTCAGAATAACATTAAGCAGGGTGCTCCAACGGGTGCGTTTTTGTGGCCTATTGAGATAACGGAACAATTCGACGGCAGCTTCGGATATCTTATGGAACTGAGACCGCCCGAGTATAAGGATTTCTCCCTCTTTCTTCTTGCAAAAGTAAGATTTTCAAGCATTGATGCGGTTATTAATGCCGCTTTATGTATAACCAACGGATTCCGTGAGCTTCACCGCAGAGGCTTCAGCTATCAGGATCTTAATGACGGAAATTTCTTTGTAAATCCCAAGACAGGAGATGTTCTCATATGCGATAATGATAATGTCGCACCGTACGGAGAGAATTTAGGAATTGCGGGAAAATGCAGATATATGGCTCCCGAGGTAGTTGTTGGCAAAAAAAGACCCGATATACATACCGACCGTTTTTCACTTGCGGTTGTGCTGTATATGCTTCTGTTTTTGAATCATCCGCTTGAGGGAAAGAAGACCATGTGTCCTTGTCTTACGGAAGAACATGAGCGTAAATTTTACGGAACAGAGCCTGTTTTTGTATGGGATCCGGGGAATGATATAAACAGACCGGTCAGGGGCGTTCATGTCAATGAAATAAAATTCTGGCCTGTATATCCCGAATTTATAAGGGAAACATTCACCGAGGCGTTCAGCACGGAATCAATGACAGGTGCCGATACGGAGCATAGAGTTCAGGAGAAAAAATGGCAGGAGGTTTTTACTGCCCTGAGAGATGTACTGATTTCATGTCCCGTATGCAAAGGTGAAACGTTTGCGGATATAAAGGCTGAATCATGTAAATGTATCAATTGCGGTCAGAGTATAAAAAGACCGCTGCTGCTCAGAGTGAAAAAATACAGGGTTGCTGCCGCACCGGGTAAAGAGCTTTTTGCCTGTCATACGGTTTATGACAGTGACGACTTCAAGTCTGTCACCGGAGGCTTTATAACAAGCCGCAGTGACCCGTCGATACTCGGTTTAAGGAATATGTCCGACAATGTATGGACAGCAATACTTCCAAACGGAACAACAAAGCCGTACGACAGGGATCAGGTCATAAGGCTTGGCAGAGGACTCAAGATAAATTTCGGAAACGGTAATGAGGGTGAAATTATCTGAATATCAGGAAAGCGGGGAATTGCAAATGGGATTATATGATGACGTAGTAGAAGTGCCGAGAAGAACAATGGTTCTGTTTTTTGTTATAGACACATCCGGGAGTATGAGCGGGTCAAAAATCGGTACCGTTAATTCGGCCATAGAGGAGATAGTACCCGAACTTAAGGATATTTCCGAAAGTAATGCGGATGCACAGATCAAGGTTGCAACGCTTGCATTTTCAACAGGTGCACACTGGATGGAAAGTGCCCCTGTTGCCGCTGAAAATTTCAGGTGGAATTATCTTGACGCCGGCGGTGTTACGGATTTAGGAGAAGCGTGTAATCAGCTTAACGAAAAGCTTTCAAGAAATGCATATATGAGTGATGCTACAGGCTCTTTTGCCCCGGCAATATTTCTTATGTCCGATGGTGCACCTACGGATAATTATAAGCACGGTCTTGAAAAGCTCAAACAGAATAACTGGTTCAAAAAGGCGATAAAGGTGGCCGTTGCGATCGGGGATGATGCAAATCAAAATGTGCTTGCGGATTTTACCGGAAATACAGAAGCGGTAATCACAGCTCATACGCCGGAGGCTTTGAAGAAATGGATTCAGTTTGTCAGCGTCCGTGCATCCGAAATAGGAAGCAAAAGCTCCAACGCAGGTATTGGGGAGATCTCGGGAAGCAATAAGGAAACAGGTGCCGAAATAGTGAGCAAGCAGGATGAGTTTGTAAAGGAGATTCAGGCACAGACGGCGGAAGCGGCGGATTGGGATTCCTTTGATGATGACGGTGTACAGTGGTGAAACAGGAGGGCATTACTATGAATGCAAGAGTCTTTCATTTATCTGCCCGCGGTGCAAGTCATATAAGAAAAAATAAGGAATGTCAGGATGCCTGCACAAGCTTCTTTGATGATGATGGTGCGATTGCCGTAGTTTGTGACGGACACGGCGGAGATGATTATGTCAGAAGTGCAGTGGGTTCTAAAATCGGGTGTGCTGTTGCAGAGAAAAATATAAGGAATTTTATCATAGGTACGGATAAGGACAGATTTTTCTCGGCTCCGGAAAAGCACATCAAAAATCTGGAGGCAAGCATAATAAACAGTTGGAACGAGGAAATTGCCGCTTATCACAGGCAGAATCCTTTTACGGAGGATGAATTGAATACGGTTTCCGAAAAGGCACGCAAGAAATATGTTGATGAAGAAAAAATAGAGAGTGCATACGGAACAACTATGATAGCCGTTGCCATGACACATGATTTTTGGTTTGGTATCCATATAGGTGACGGAAAGTGTGTTGCGGTAAATTCAAAGGGTGAGTTTAAACAACCGATCCCGTGGGATAAGAAATGCTTTCTGAATGTAACCACTTCGATATGTGATTCGGATGCGATAGGCGAATTTCGTCATTTCTATTCCGAAAGATTGCCGGCGGCGGTGTTTGTCGGTTCTGACGGAATAGATGATTGTTTCAGTAATAATCAACAATTGAATAATCTATATAAGACGGTTTTGTATTCCTTTGCAACGACACAGTTCCGGGAGGCTCTGGACGGATTTGCGGATTATCTTCCGAGATTATCGGCAAAGGGCAGCGGCGATGATGTATCAGTTGCCGCAATTCTTGATATGGAGCTTGTTCCGGAATTGCCGGTTGTGAAGGAATTTGATAGAGATAAAGAAAAAGCACGCATTGAAGAAAATGCACGTAGAGAAGCCGAAAAAAAGGAAGCGGAAAAAAGACGTATTGAGGAAGAACATGAAAAGTTTCTCAGCCGTAAGAGATCGGATACGGAAAATAAGGAACAGCCTGAGAAGCTCTCTTTCTGTGAAGGCTGCGGGGAAAGACTGAAAATCGGTGATAAGTTCTGTACCAACTGCGGTATGAAAGTAAAGTCTGTCCATATAAAACCACAGTCTGTTTCCGTACAAGCTGATAAGGCTGATACGGATATACCTGTGAGGTCTTTGTCGACTGTTGACGGGAAAACAGATGCGGCGGCGGATGTACAGGAGTCGGAAGATGAAAGTAATAATTGCGGATGTACCGATACGGAAAACGGTGAAAATGTCGAGCAAGAAACGGATATATAGTAAATGTGATGCAGATATATCGCGTCTTGGCGGTATGTCTGCATTTTTAATTTTTGTTATGGTATTCTGAATGTGGGGGACTGTAAGCTGTGACAGATAAAGATATGAGCAGTGCCTGTATGA
>CANQAJ010000120.1 GCA_947589365.1 uncultured Clostridia bacterium
GAGGTGCGACTTCCTTTTTAAAACTTTCCGCCTCCCACAGACAGGTTTCTACTCACGCACCTCATGCGAGGTGCGACTCTAAAATGAAAGCTAGTTTCATTCAGAATGTGTTTCTACTCACGCACCTCATGCGAGGTGCGACGACTTCTATGTCGTAACCGCCAATGACCTTATCAGTTTCTACTCACGCACCTCATGCGAGGTGCGACGTCATTTCTAATCATCCCTCCATTCACACCAATGTTTCTACTCACGCACCTCATGCGAGGTGCGACAGATTGTACCGAATAGTTTATGATTGCAGTATGGTTTCTACTCACGCACCTCATGCGAGGTGCGACATCTGTATTTTCGGGGGATTGAAAATCCCGTACGTTTCTACTCACGCACCTCATGCGAGGTGCGACCAAGATTTAATATTGCGGTTGACAGACCATTCACAGTTTCTACTCACGCACCTCATGCGAGGTGCGACAAGAAAATAAAAGATTATAGACTTCACTATGATGTTTCTACTCACGCACCTCATGCGAGGTGCGACAGATTTTATCGAATGTGTGAGTTTATCAACAGTTTCGTTTCTACTCACGCACCTCATGCGAGGTGCGACTCGCAAAACTCAACATTATTTGCTACAACGTCAAGTTTCTACTCACGCACCTCATGCGAGGTGCGACTGTAGCTGTTTAACAGCCACATTGAGAATATCACGTTTCTACTCACGCACCTCATGCGAGGTGCGACGGAGTTGCAGCACAACCATTTTAGCTGTATAATGGTTTCTACTCACGCACCTCATGCGAGGTGCGACTGTAGCTGTTTAACAGCCACATTGAGAATATCACGTTTCTACTCACGCACCTCATGCGAGGTGCGACATAGACAAGAATAAATCTTACGAACAGCAATTGAGAGGTTTCTACTCACGCACCTCATGCGAGGTGCGACCGGAACGTCATCAGAGTACCGAGCAAGGTCTGTGTTTCTACTCACGCACCTCATGCGAGGTGCGACTTGTTTGCGTAAACCGTACATATAATTGATTTGTGTTTCTACTCACGCACCTCATGCGAGGTGCGACAGTAATTTCCTTTCTATTAATTAATTCCGAAAAGTTTCTACTCACGCACCTCATGCGAGGTGCGACGTGGCAGATGTAGATGTCCTAAGAAATGAAATCGTTTCTACTCACGCACCTCATGCGAGGTGCGACGGCGGATAGAGCTACAGATAATAAATTGCATAAAGTTTCTACTCACGCACCTCATGCGAGGTGCGACGCTGAAAAATATGGCTATGACTGGAAAACAGGTGTTTCTACTCACGCACCTCATGCGAGGTGCGACATTCCAATCAGAAACTAATCACTATTGTAGTAATGTTTCTACTCACGCACCTCATGCGAGGTGCGACATTACATTCAGGAAACGTTCATAAAAACAGGGCAGGTTTCTACTCACGCACCTCATGCGAGGTGCGACAAAATGTGGAAGAAACTAACAAAATCATTGAAAGTTTCTACTCACGCACCTCATGCGAGGTGCGACAAATATTTGATTTAAAATCGCAAATATGGAATGGTTTCTACTCACGCACCTCATGCGAGGTGCGACACAACAAATTTGAGGTGAACTATAAAAACGCCAGTTTCTACTCACGCACCTCATGCGAGGTGCGACGTTAATATAACGTGGGTAGATTTTATTTCACCGTCAGTTTCTACTCACGCACCTCATGCGAGGTGCGACCGTAATTTCTGTGAAAACAATCCCATAATTCTCTGTTTCTACTCACGCACCTCATGCGAGGTGCGACTGCAGGCCCAGGTCAATAAAATTCTGTTACAAAGTTTCTACTCACGCACCTCATGCGAGGTGCGACTTTAAAGTGCATTGACGTTGAAACGGAACAGATAATGGTTTCTACTCACGCACCTCATGCGAGGTGCGACGCTACAGCGGATGTTGCAAGGTGCTATTTTAACAGTTTCTACTCACGCACCTCATGCGAGGTGCGACCTACCTCTTGTCTATGATGATTCACTTTCTTATTACGTTTCTACTCACGCACCTCATGCGAGGTGCGACTAGTGCTGCTTATAGCCATGACAGCGGACTACATGTTTCTACTCACGCACCTCATGCGAGGTGCGACACAGTAACATATGATAACGCTGTAGCTATGGACGTTTCTACTCACGCACCTCATGCGAGGTGCGACACGGACGACTTAAGGAAGTTTCTACTGTTGAATTTGTTTCTACTCACGCACCTCATGCGAGGTGCGACAGGTTTTAGCGAAAGTATCACAAAAAATGAACGGTTTCTACTCACGCACCTCATGCGAGGTGCGACATTAATATTATGATATCTGCATCTGTTTTTGGCGTTTCTACTCACGCACCTCATGCGAGGTGCGACGAATTGTTTTGCCATTTCCTGCAACTGATTAAATTGTTTCTACTCACGCACCTCATGCGAGGTGCGACTTGAAGCTTCAATATAAGCGTCATTCAGCTCCGGTTTCTACTCACGCACCTCATGCGAGGTGCGACGTGTCGCTGTATTTTTGTTGGGCGAAACCCTAATGTTTCTACTCACGCACCTCATGCGAGGTGCGACATCCTTCGCCGTTATACTGTTCTGTAAATTCACTTGTTTCTACTCACGCACCTCATGCGAGGTGCGACTCCGAATTTACAGACGGAAACACAGACGCCACCAGTTTCTACTCACGCACCTCATGCGAGGTGCGACTTAATATAACGTGGGTAGATTTTATTTCACCGTCAGTTTCTACTCACGCACCTCATGCGAGGTGCGACGTTGGAAATGGCGTTGAGGGTGACGGATTATCTCAGTTTCTACTCACGCACCTCATGCGAGGTGCGACAATAAGAAAAGGAGATTTTATTATGGAAAACTACAGTTTCTACTCACGCACCTCATGCGAGGTGCGACTTCGGGAATGATGCCGTCTGCGAATTCATAGCGTTTCTACTCACGCACCTCATGCGAGGTGCGACCTGACGGTGAACCTGTGATATCGGGTGATGTAAGTTTCTACTCACGCACCTCATGCGAGGTGCGACTAGTGGTAAAATTGAAAGGAGATAATATAAATGGTTTCTACTCACGCACCTCATGCGAGGTGCGACTTATCTGATTGATTATCAATCAGATACGAGAAAGTTTCTACTCACGCACCTCATGCGAGGTGCGACCGATGATGGCTCAATTCCACGGTTTTGATACCAGTTTCTACTCACGCACCTCATGCGAGGTGCGACAACATCAGACTGTGTCCTAATTGCTATGCTTATGTTTCTACTCACGCACCTCATGCGAGGTGCGACAATGGAAACACGAACCTTGTTTTTATGGTTGGAGTTTCTACTCACGCACCTCATGCGAGGTGCGACCTTTGCAATTTATCATTTCCGATTTTTAATTTTTGTTTCTACTCACGCACCTCATGCGAGGTGCGACCGGCTTGTCCCTGTCTGTTTTCGCAACAACAGTTTGCGTTTCTACTCACGCACCTCATGCGAGGTGCGACACGTGGATGTTTTCGTTTTAAAAATCTAATCTGCGTTTCTACTCACGCACCTCATGCGAGGTGCGACTCAGAATTTACAGACGGAAACACAGACGGCAACAGTTTCTACTCACGCACCTCATGCGAGGTGCGACCCGTGGATGTCAATACGACATCCACACGCTTTGTTTCTACTCACGCACCTCATGCGAGGTGCGACTTGTGAAACTTTCGCCAAAACCTCATAGTAAGAGTTTCTACTCACGCACCTCATGCGAGGTGCGACGCCATCCGTGCCGATATCAGGTGTGCCGTACGTGGTTTCTACTCACGCACCTCATGCGAGGTGCGACGTGGATGTTTTCGTTTTAAAAATCTAATCTGCAGTTTCTACTCACGCACCTCATGCGAGGTGCGACCCGTGGATGTCAATACGACATCCACACGCTTTGTTTCTACTCACGCACCTCATGCGAGGTGCGACCAGCAATATATGGGGATCCTGTGGTTAAAACTTTGTTTCTACTCACGCACCTCATGCGAGGTGCGACCTACCACGCACCCCCATCTGCTCCCCAACCGTTAGTTTCTACTCACGCACCTCATGCGAGGTGCGACTTTGAGGGTGAAAGTGGTTATAAATCACTAACAAGTTTCTACTCACGCACCTCATGCGAGGTGCGACTTTTGTGAAACTTTCGCCAAAACTTCGTAATATGTTTCTACTCACGCACCTCATGCGAGGTGCGACAACGTACCTGTCATCCCAAACTATCGGCAGTTTTGTTTCTACTCACGCACCTCATGCGAGGTGCGACTTGATGACAGTGAGTTTCAGCAGGACTTGATTCGTTTCTACTCACGCACCTCATGCGAGGTGCGACGATAACGGTTTTTCGTTGGCTATGATAACAAATTCGTTTCTACTCACGCACCTCATGCGAGGTGCGACTGCAAAATATTGTAGTTTTGCCGTCATGCACCACCAAATGAGGCGGACACAAATATATATTATTCCATAAAAGAATAATATATAAACAAATTAATAATTTTTCCATGCGAACCTATTATGGATTTTTATATCACCAAAGGTTCGCCTGTGACATACTCCCCCACCTATAGAGGTGGTGGCTTCTCGCTCAAGTATGGTAACCCATACAGTATCAACGAGCTAACCCCGTGTGTCCCACGGTTATTTCAGGCTGTCCGCAAAACTGACTTTGCACATTTTACATCCCGACCGGTTACGGGAAAAAGAGGATACCTGACACCCTTATCATAGAGGAATGATTACCTCTAATCCGTTCTCCTTTCATAGACTCTGCATTAAAGCTTGGTTATCGCTCTTTGTAACACAGGATATACAATACGCTCATTCTTGTATTGTTATTTCAGGATGAATTATAACATAAATATATTGGATATGTCAATATATTATAAATCAGCCTTATGGCTGATGGGCTATCCATCCCCGATCTTAGAGGTCGGGGACTTCCGCTCATTTTGTTAAATGATAATTACACCTTCGGGATTGTAGGTTTTTTTGCTGCCAATATGCTCAACTTTCCGCTCCCAGTTGTTTCCGAGATAATAAAACCTCAGACTGTCCTTATCATTGTCAATTATTTCCAAAAGATGACTCTTAAGCTTCAGAAATGCAGAATAATCAAGGTCAGCTTCAAAAACGGAATTCTGAACCCTTTGGGCATGATCCTGACATGCCTTGGCAACCTTTCTCAGACGTTTTTTTCCTCCGGCATCGGAGGTTGAAACATCATAGCTGATAATAACCATCATAAATTCTCACCTACTTAAGCAGAAAACAAGGATATTCTTCAATATCACCACGAACATATTTTGCAAGCAAATTGCTCTGAACATACGGAATTAATCCGAACTGTATCTTTTGACCGAGGTGAGGATGCATATAATCCGTACGTTTCTTTTCCTGCCAACGTGTAAGCACCTTTTTTCTGCCATCTTCATTAAGCAATACGGCACCGGAAATCTGTTTATCAAAATCCTTTTGTGAAATCACACGCAGATTGATAAGAGATAATACAAATCTTTCGGCAAGACATCTTGCTTCTTCAACAAGATCACAGGCAAGAGAGTTTCTTCCGCTCCGCAGGGCATGACAATATCCTATGTAACTGTCAAGTCCAACAGTTTCAAGAGCGGCAGCAAATTCATTGGTGTAAAGTGTATATACAAAAGATAATAAAGCATTTACTTCATCAAGCGGAGGTCTTTTGTTGCGGTATTTAAAATGTATTCCTGCACTTTTATTTGTAATCAATTTATCAAAAACAGAAAAATAACTGTGAGCACAGTTTCCCTCTATCCCGAGTATCTGTTCCGCTGTTTCAGCTTCAAGAAGTTTTCTTGTTCCCCCGGTAAGAATATCTATGGTTTCCTGTATTTGTGTATCATCACGCAGTTCCGGTACGTCATGCAAAGTTCTTTTTATCGTGCGAACGGAATTACAGAATTTTGCAGCCATTGTATTTCGGGCAAGTTCAAGTCCGCTTTTTCGGAATTTATCAATCTGAGACACTCTCAGGAAAACATTTCCCTTCGTTTCTCCGCAGACCTTAGCCAAAAACTTTCCCTGAGGGGATACAAAATTGATAGGTATGCATTTTTGAACACATTTCCCCATAAGTGCCGGAGAACATCCGAGATAGCTAAAGCATACTACATTCTCGATATTATCAAATGGTATTCTGAATTTTGTTTCATTTTCAACCTTGCACACCAGATTTTCGCCGTCAAGCGTAAGATAAGCATTTTCATTTGTAATATAAAGAGTATTTAACAGCTTTCTCATATAACCTCCTCCAGCAAGACCTCTACAGAACCGCGAAAGCTCTTTTTGCCCTTATATTTCGGTATACATATGTCCTTCATTGAACAGCCGCTGCAATTCTGACCCTTTCTTATAGGAGGAATAATACCCTTACTCAGATGCTCCCGGATTTGTGTAAGTATCTCCCTCAGGTTTTCGTCATATTTATTAAAATTCTCCGCAAGAGGGAGTCTGACCCTCTTTTTTACATCGGCATAATAAATGTATCCGTCACAATCGCAATCAAATACATAATCTGCACAGAGCTTCTGTGCGAATACCTGCATAAGATCCTCATAATTAAATTCACACTTTCGGGGTTTGACCGGCTTATATTCAACAATGGAATATACGCCGTCCTTAACCTCGATACAGTCCGTCACCCCATAAATACCATACTGCGGCAAATCATTATAAACTTTGACGGAGGTATATACCTCTTTATTTCTTGACATATACGAACCGTCCGTATGGACTCTTTTATGCATAAGCTCAGCCTTAGTGACATAGTAATTCTCCGCCCATGCACAATCTATTTCAAGCAGACCCCATCGGTGGGGACAATAAAGCCAATGCTGTATTGACCTTATGGGAATACTTTCCGTCATCATAGCTTTTCGATAAGCTCAACACCTTCGGGCATTTCTTTGTCTACTGTTATTTCATAATCATCAATGCTCCTCGGTACGGCCGATTTTTCCTCAATCTTAACTTTGTCAAACAGCAAGTGCGAAGGGCAGTTTCCGAGAACATTGTCATGCTTGAAAACAATAAGCTTCCTCATACACATCTTACCTCTTGCGGCACT
>CANQAJ010000121.1 GCA_947589365.1 uncultured Clostridia bacterium
GCCGTTGTACTTGATAAGTTAGTCCACATCGTCATACTCCATTGCCGCAGATTCAACCTTTACGGAAATATCCCTTTTTAGCAAAAGCTCTATGCGTTTTACTGTTATGTAAACAGTTTTTAGTAATACCATTCCCAAAAAGAGTTCCCGTTACTCCAAACCAGACGTAGAATTAAGTAATCAAAATCCATGCTAAACTTAATCCAGCTATCACTTGGTTCAGCAGTCTCACCAAAAACAATTTTTCGGTTTATATTATCAAACATCATAAAATCTGTCGAATGCAGCATATTCATAAAAACCAAATTATCATTCGGAAATTCGTATGCTTCTTTTAGCCATTTTGTTTCTGAAATCAATTCATCTAAACTAAATAAATGATATCCGCTATTCCCGTCATCACATACAAATATATCTGCACCATTTGAATAAGATAAAAACTCTTTATAATCTGACGGTATATGTATACCATTCAATTGTTCAAATCGATTAATGTCACTAATGGGAACACCATCTTTCCAAATGAAATCATAAACTAAATCTCTGCCTAATATATCAACTGTATTACGACTCGGATTTGATTTTGTAAGTTCAAATATATCTCTTAAAATTGACATAAGCACCACCTCAATACGTATTCAACCACGGGGTGACAAGTTTTTTATGAACTTCCCCACCTTCTCGTCAGATTCAAAATCGAATGCAATTTTTTTCAGCAAATCTTCCCAATTATACGAATTTTCTAAATATCTTAAACTTAATCCGGTTCCAATAAACATTACCAGATGGTTTCTGAAATTTCTGATAAAATATTGAATCTGCATTTTTTAACTCCTTTTAATGACATTGTATCATATCAAAATACACTTTTCATACCACTCGTGTGGTGGCAATGTTGAGTTAAACGCTGTTTCAAATAGCGAATACATTTCCTTGTATGTTTTTCCATTAGAAACAATCTTTTTCAATTCCGATGTTTGTAAAGGAATAATTTTCATCCCTGTTACAGACTTTGAATAGTCTTGCGTATCATAAAACGGAGTTGTCTTTCTACTACGGAAATCAGCAATTACATTTATGTTAAGATAATTTGTAGCGAACACACAATAAGAATTCATGTTACCGGTACGTATTAAATGCATCCCCAAATGTCTTGACACAGGTTCCATTTCCATTCTTCGTTGATTTGTGCTGTCTGCAAGTGTTGCTTCAAGCAAAAGCGTATGTTCAGGATAACGCTCCGTCGCCTCATATTCATAAACTATATCAGCTTCTCCGCCTGCCGCGTGAGTTTTCGGCAATAAGTTTGCGTCGAGCGAAAGTTTCATATAATCGAGGATTTTACCGTGTCTTTCACTTAATTTGTACCATAAAATGCCCAAGACATATTCAAAAATCGTCGGTATATCAGCATTATCGGTAACCATGCTTCTGATTTCATCATCATTCCTGTTTTCAAAGCAATCAAGAAGAGAGAGCAATTTATCGTCTGTAAATTTAGTATCAATAAGGTGTTGTAATCTTTGGTAGCGTGTATCCTCCAAAGCTCCTCGTGCCGACTGCATATCAGAAACACTTATACCAAGTTCTTTGTTGATTCCGGCAATAATGGTTTCATTACTTACTACAAGACAATCCGATATGTCTGCCATATCACAATTTTCATATAGCGATTCAGATGAAATAAATGTATCAAAATACAATCTGTCCGCAACGGAATTAAAGAAATACTTAGGGACAATATCTAACTTAATTGTGCCATCTTCAAATAAAATCACATCTGTAGTTTTTATGTATCGACGATTCAAATCGAGGTAATCAGAAAGTGTCGCCTTTGCTTTAAATAAGTGCATTATTTTAAAAAATGCAACTCTAAAAACGTTTTCACTATCAACTTCACTAAATAGTGTAGTTTTCAAATGAGCCACAGGATGATTACTAATGGCTCTTTCAGATGTAGTGTCAAATAGATAATTACGCCACCATTTACCTATTTTTATATCTCTGGTTGCACTGTAAACAGAGATCAAACTATCAACATCATTCAACACAAAGACTTTATGCAAAGCTTGATATAACTTGAAATATGGTTTGTCATACTGTCGACTTTTTCTGTTGAGACCAGCTTCACATACTAAATCTTCTGTAACCTCGTTTTTTAAAAAATAATCTAATGCCGTTTTGTAGTTAGACATTCCCATCAATCGGTTAATAATAATTTGATCAATAGATGTAACATTGGAACGCAATCGTGAAATACCAGTAATGATTTCAGCTGTTTCATTTTCTCCTATACATAGCGGCAAAAGATATGTATACTCATCAAGTGTTAAGTAATCAAACTTGCTAAGCAAATGCAACAAAACCAAAAAAGGACGAACTATACGACCGTCAATATTGTAATATGTTTTTAAAAGCTGTTTTAGATATATAAAACTATCCTTATCTATTTGAAACTGATTGTCAGAAGAAAAATCATTTTCATTGCTTATTTTAAGCAACGCTTTTCCGGCATTACTCAATTTTCTACCGCCATCAATCAACCCAATATCAACTAACCCTGATGTCTTCTCGCGAGCATCTTTTGGTTTGTTTACTGCCTCACCTTCGACAAATCCTTTCGTTTTCATAAAATCATAATAACGAGTTTGCACCTCTCTGTTACCTGACCAACTTTGGTCTTTGTTCTCTTCAAGTGTCCAAAACTCATCTAATAGAGCAAGTTGTTCTTCAATGGTTTTATTAAAGTTTTTTGTTCTAAAACTGGTAGTCCCCAAACTCCAGCAAAAGCTTTTATACGGAATTATATTTGGCATAACCGCCTTCCCCTCAATAATTTATTATCAGCACCTCTTCCGAAGAAGAAGTTTTATCTTTTGTTTGATAATTTGAATTTGAATAGCTGTAATTAAGTCGTACAGTATTATATTTGTCAGCATTTCTTTTAAGCCATTCAATCAATATATCGTTTTCCTTACCTTTGCTTTTCAGTACATTGGATAACGCAAATCGGATATTTTTTCCATTCAGAGCATCCAAAAAGGCAAGTAATTCTTTTTCGGCAGTTTCATCCCAGCCACCTTGCTCATTATATGTAGCACAAGTAATTAAATATGGAGGATCAGCATACACAAAATCCTGCGGTGTTAATGAAGACGTATCAAATTCTCTAAAATCACGGCAGGTAAAAATACAGTTTTGCTCTTGGATTCTATCAATAAAGTCAACGAGCTTTTGCTCCATATTCTTATTGAAATCCCTTTTCCCAACCGGCAAATTGAATTCTCCGTTTGAATTAAAACGAATTTGGTTATTAAAAGCATATACGATTATTACATAAAGCATGACATAGTAGTAATAATCGAAATTACCATTAGCGTGTTTTTGATTAAAATCCGCACGCAATTTCAAATATCCTTCTCTGTTATAATTACCAAGTCCTTTGCTGCTTTCACAACCGTAATAATTATATCCGTTTTTACTTACAAGAGATAAGCCATATTTTTCTATAATTTCATAAATCCATTCCAAAACAGATTCTTTATCAAGATTTTTGAAAGTATTATATAAATATAGCAAGTTTTCATTTAGGTCATTGTATACAACTCGGTTGCAATCAATATTGACACCGACATTACAGCCACCACAGAACAAGTCAACAAATACATTTATATCTTTAGGAAACAGTGGCAATATTTGAGGTAACAACTTGTATTTGCCGCCGGTATAATTAAGTGGTGATTGTATCATATTGATTTACTCCTCATCAAAGCAAGTACACAAAAATAATCTTTCGGCATTTTCCGGTATGTCTGATTTTCCGGTCGTAAACGCTTTGTAGCTTTCCTCAAAAACCTTTACAGTTCCTTTTCGGCTCAGTATTCTTATAATGTCATCATCGGAAATTTTGGCATTAGAACGGCCGTTGCCTTTTTCAGCCATATTGTTATACGAAAGTAAAATGTATTTAGCTTTTATGTCATTTATTAGCGTTTCAAACGCTTTTGTTGCCCCGATTGTACAATATTTACTCTTCATACCGCTTCTGTCCATCTTTTTTGCAACACCGAAAACCTCGGGCTTTTCCCAGCGTGCAACATTTTCAAGCAAATGATACGAGTCACAATATTGTCTTGAATTATACGGTGGGTCAATATACACAAGGTCTGCTACAATTCTCTTAACAAGGTTATTAGCATCTTCATTAAAGCATTGATTTTTTGGATTGTTGTTAACCTCCGCCAACGGAACGTAAAGTTCTAATGATTCCTCGAATTTTGCACCTTTTCTATATGCATCGTAATGTCCACAGGTTACAGCAATTTTGTCCATTGCATATAGCAGTGATGTAATTAAAATTGCTCTTTCACGCTTATTTAAATTGCCTTTTTTATAATTTCGTTCTATATCTTCACGAATATATCCTATTTTTGCACAATCTTTTTTACTGAAGTAGGTATCAGCAAAATTACGTGTCATATAATTTTCACCGCAATTTGTCTTTGCATTATACCTGACAACATAGTCAATTATCTTTTGCGTATAATAACTTTCAGCTCCAAACCACGCATAATTGCAAATATAATTACTATACATCAAGTCATTAGTAATAATCCTTTTATCTGCAAAGGCAGAAGAGACAGCACCGGTTCCCGCAAAAATATCCGCAACTGTTTCAATGTTAGCACATTCTTCGTTTACAACACCGGTAATAAATGAAAGCAACTTATATTTATTACCTAAGTAACGTCGATTATTAATCAATGAGGTTTTATATGTTTTTTCAGCTACGCTCATTGCAAATCCTCCGACAATAATTCTAATTTGCTATACAAAACATTATGTCCGTTAAAACGAACCCGGATTAAATATCTTTAAATAATTCAGAAAGCGATATTTCCAATCCGTTTGCTATTTTTTCGATGTTAACAATAGAGATATTACGTTTGCCAAGCTCAACACTTGCAAAGTATGTTCTATCCATACCTATTTTTTGAGCAAATTTTTCTTGACTTAATCCTGTTTTTGTTCTCAGTTCACGTATTCTATTACCGATTTTAGCCGTAATCATATTGCTACCTCTATCAAAGTATACACATCTCAGTTTTTAAAATCATACTGTAAGTATAAACGAAAACCGTAAATAAGTCAACCGTTTTTAAGCAACAAAAGAGAAAAGATTGGAATTGTCAATACTACTTGACACAATATGAACGAACGATTTCAGGCAACCAATGAAGCATAGCCATAATAAAGGTTTATT
Source organism: uncultured Clostridia bacterium (assembly GCA_947589365.1). GTDB lineage: Bacteria > Bacillota > Clostridia > Oscillospirales > Acutalibacteraceae > UBA1213. The sequence goes on from CANQAJ010000121.1 coordinate 5,264, forward strand.
TTGGCAGCCGGCGACCATCAGCCGTGCTTCCTCCAGATTTTCGGCAAACAAGAATTTGCTCTCGATCCCGTATATTTCATGATAATAGGACTGCTCGTTCTTCTGTTGTTCCTTCGATGCAACTAAAATACATGGAGTGTTTCGCAGATCGTGTACATTAACATACTCTAAACCGGCAATGGGATTTCTGGCAGAGATTTCAATATGGCAGCTTATAACGGTCAGGACAGTATTAACATACTCGTCTGAAAAAGCACGTCTCTGATCGTTCAGCACTAAGTCTACTTGATTAGAACGCAGCAGTTCATATAAGTCCTCGTGATTGCCGTTCTTCATATCAATGGGGATATCAGGGTACTTTGCCGTAAATTCCGCCACCGCTCGCTGAAATTCCGTGCCGCCGTATCCTTTGATATATCCGATACGCAGAACAAAATCCTCTCCATGTGCAATCCGTTTTGTTTCTTTGCACAGCCGATCAAAATCCGCCATCAGCAGAAGGCTTTGACGATAGAAATGTTCACCGGCAGGCGTCAGGGAAAAACGCCGGTTTTCCCGTTTCAGCAGTGTTACGCCCAGTTCTCTCTCCAAGGTTTGAACCTGCTGAGAGATTGCAGATTGTGATATGTAACATTGTTCTGCCGCCTCGCTGAAACTGCCTGCACGGACGACGGCTTGAAAGTATTTAATCTGCCTCAGCATGGCTCTTGCCTCCTTCTGACCGATCTTTGCACCTTAAATCAAAAGGCTTTTCTGCTCCGATAATACGTCCGGAAGAGAAGTAATAGTTTATTATGCGGGGAGAAATACCCCGTTTTTACCGGTCTGTTTGAGTATTATATAATCCATATCGCACCTCCGCACATACCATTATTATATTTCGTTTTCTCGAAGAAAGCAAGGTCATCTTTGTGAACATCTTTACTCCGCATAATCCGCAACCGATACTAATTCCACAATATTATTTTTACTTGCTCCATCTGCAAAAGAATGCACAAGCAAATCGGTATTACCGCCCTTTCGCATACTACCAACTAAAATGACTATTCTACTCATTTTTTCACCCCTAACATAATTTCTTCTCTATTGGCGGTTATATTTTACTCCTGCATAAATCAGCGAAGCCAATCCCACAGCAAATCCCAATGCGAAAGCGATAAAACTTATTGCTGAGTCTGTGATATCAATTATTATAGCGGTCACCAAAAGACCAATTCCAATAAATATAACACCCCTGCCTGATATTTTACAAAATACCTTTTTATCACTTGGAGACACTTTGTCATAATGATAACTATGAAGCAAAGTGATTTTTTCCTTTTTCCACAGCAAACAACCAATATATATAAAAACAAGTGCTAATAAACCTATTCCAATCGCAACACCCATCGTTACCGTCATAACAATCCCCTCCAAATTCCCGATTTGCCGTCCTCATTATCTCTCCGATAAACGGGATTTTATCTCTTGATATATTTTTCTTTTAGATAATTTATAAAATCAATTATTTTTTTATCTGATTTGCACTTCATTAAAGGTAATACAAAATTAAATACTTTTGAAATTTCTTCTACCCAGAAAGCATTTTTGTCTTCAGATGATAAAGTTTGATATGAAGAAAAGTTAAAAGGCATTGTAATTACCGAATAACCATCGGAACTTTTCTCGCTTACTTCAATCTCCTTTGTATTTTCGTCACACCGTACATTTAATTGTTTTATAAAATCGTTATCACAATATCTAACAACATTGTAATATTCAAGATATAAAAAATCTGATTCTTTTCGTATCAATCCTGTGCGTTCCTTTGTTTTTTC
>CANQAJ010000122.1 GCA_947589365.1 uncultured Clostridia bacterium
ACGTCAGGTATTAACAGTAAACAGAGAGGTATTTCATGGGAAATTGATAAGGATCGTATAAAGAAATATGATTATTTTGAACATTTCGGCGGAGATACAGGATTCTCGTTGGAATACAAGGTTGACGGAAAAGATATTACCGGAACATTCAATGAATCTATCCTTGAGCTTAATACGGAAGTAATAACGAACGAGAATACAAATTATAATCATTATACCTGTACCGATTTCTCTCCGGGCAAACAGTTCCTGAGAATTTCCACATACGGCTACGGCGACAGCAAGGATTATAATACATGGCAGGAGAATTATCTTGCATATATGAAATATCAAAAGGATCTGGAGACTTTTAATAAGGCTGCGAAAATCTATTATGCCGTAATAGGTGATCAGATTGCCGAATGGTTGGAACAAACTGTACCGGGTTACGACCCGGAAACAATGCCAACCAATACACCGAAATATCTAATGGGCTATTTGGAGTATCTGCAAACAAACGGAACCTCCTATGAAAAAGGGTATTATAAGGATCTTGCACGGATTTACGGTGATGTTATCAACTTATATAAACCTGTCGAAGATTACCTTACCAAGCATAATAATGATGACAGCGAGCCTGAGCTTGTGGTTGATGATGTTCTTGTCGTAGGAACACGAGGCATCCGACTGTTGCCCCAGGCGTACCTTGAAGCCGGAAACGATGCGGAGGTTAATGTTGTTGAGGACAGATTCAATAAAGAATCCAATGTCAACAATGTTTCATTTGGCAAAAACTCCTCGAGCGGCATTGAGTTTATAAACAATGACGGAAAGTCAATAAGTGATTTGAGTTTCAGCTACTATAACTTTGCTTTGACAGCAGCCTATGCGGTAACGGATAAAATCGGTCTTGGAATTTATGATAATTATTCCAATCAAGATTTGACCGGCGGTGTTCAGGGCATTGTCGGATATGATAGCTCATTGTTGAGAGAAGCGGATGATGTTGATGCACGTGAAGCGGATACATACTTTGCTATGTCGTCCGTATTTTCAAAAAATTCCGTATATACGGCCGAAGAATATACAAGATCAACGCAGGGCACCGGTCTTTCAAAGGAAAACCATTTGGCGACCGATTTGTGGGTTGACACGCTGTTTCCAATGAACATGATCGGAGATTCTTACGGAGACGGAACGGATAATGTTGGCGGTCAGACGATAGTAAAGGTATATAAGGTTGACGACAACGGTGAGCGGACGAGGGTCAATATGGATCCTAATGGAGCAGGCAACGAGGAGTATAATAACTTCTGTAAGTGGTCCGGTATGGATGTTTTTGAACCCGAGGATATTGGCAATTATGTTGTAGCGTTCTATTGGATTATGCCGGACGGCAGATATTATACGGATGAAAAAAAGGTTACTGTTTTATCTATCACACCCGGCGTTGTTAAGACGGTTGACAAGCAATATGATGAGGTCACCGGCAAAAACGAACTGACATATACGATAACCTATACAAATAATTTAAGTGCCGACCCGGTTACGTTTGCATTGTTCGATATACTTCCGTTCGAGGGAGATGTCCGTTATGATACGGCTGAGAATAATAATAAAAAGACGGATATTACGCAGCGGGAGCAGGATGATGAATTCAGTCTGAAGTTGGATTCAATAGATATTGTGATGGACAGCCATGTTTCGGTCAAGGGAGTCTATTATACAACCGATGCGGACGTCCGTAATTATATGTTAAGTAGCTCGGGAGATATGAATAAAGATGCCGCAAAATCTGCTAATCTGGGGCTTGTGCGAGCGGATACCTCGGCGGGCGGAGACAACTCTAATGCGGGAACCATTAACACCGACGGTGATATTGACTGGAAGGTTTTTAAACCTGTTCAAAATGCTCGTGCAACATACAGACCCGAGGATCAAACGGAATCGGAGTTTGCGGATAAGGGTAAAGGTGCAAAGGCGGTTGTCGTAAGCGGAGTACAACTTGAGCCAAACAAGAGTATTACGATGGTTATCAAGGTTTCCTATAAGGGCAAAGCGAACGACCACCTCGTAAACAACGCATTTTACGATGTTCTTTATAAGAATGCAGTAGGTGAGCCTGACGAGCTTGCCGGATATTCCGAGCCCGTAGCCACATCTATTGTAAAAAGACAGCTTAGCGGTTATGTATGGGCAGACAAGAATAAAGACGGCATATATAATGACGATGAAAAGGCTATCAAAGGTATGCCGGTGAAACTACAGAAGCTGGGTGAGGACGGAACCACTTGGGAGGATACAGGATATTCTGATGTATCGGATGCGACCGGTTATTACAGCTTCGACAGTGTGCCTGAAAACGGTACTTTCCGTATTGTATTCACAAAGCCGGACGGCGGCACGCTTACCGTACATAAGGACGGCAAGACGCGAACTGTGGACTATGATGATTTTCTTCTTTCCACTGTGCGTGATGAGGAAACGGAAAACGGCAAAATCGGTTCTAATAATTTAGCTAAAGAACTCAAGAGTGCGGAAGGGGAATATTATATAGATAGTATTACCATGCCGAAAGCACAGGAGATTTGTGAGGACGCTGATGAACTGAAAAGCAAAATTAAAAATTCAGAAATTGAAAATTTTGTTTTCACAAAATCCTATCAGAACCTTGCACTTTATGAAAACTACGGCTCGATAACCGTTGAAAAGGTTAATGAGAGAGGCGAAAAACTTACAGGTGTAGTATTCAAGCTTGAATACAGTGACGATGACGGAAGTACTTGGAAACCGATTACTTATGATACTGACGGCTACCCGATATACAAGGATACCGGAGAAGAAGCGGAGGAGTTATCAACAGGCAGTGACGGCAATCTGAATTTTGCTAACTTAAGACTGAGTAAAGCCGGAAAATACAGAATTACGGAATTGAAAACGCTTGATGACTACAACCTGCTTGCAGGACCGATTGAGATTGAACTTCCGTATGCAGTAAGGAAAGATGGACCTCCGCCGTCGGGCTTTACAACTTCCGGAGCGTATGATTATGAAAAAGACGGCTATTACTACTACAAGGATGTAACGATAACGGTAACCAATACGACAAAAATCAATGCTCTTCTTCCCCAAACAGGCGGAGAAAGCGGATTTGATCCGAAGATTTTCGTCGGAGTTATCCTTGTGATAGTCGGAGTGGGAATATTGTGTTATGCACTTTTCAGAAAAAAGCCCGAAAAGCATAAGATAGAATAGTTCGGATTTATGTTTAGCTGCCACGGCACATCAGTGCCGAAAAAATATAAATATAATTAAGGAGGAAAATATTATGAAAATGTTGAAAAGATTAACTGCATGTATTCTTACAGTCATGCTTATGTCGATGATGTTTGTCATAAGTGCATCGGCAGCTGCGGAGTTGCCGGGAGATAACACGGGTACACTTACACTGAGAAAGTACGCTGAGGACAGCAATATGCAAACGCCCGTAACAGGGGCAGTGTTTACGGCTTATGAGGTTATGGAACTCGACAGGACTACCGGTAAATATACTGTAACTGAAAACTTCAAAAATGTCCCCGGTATTTCGCTTGAGGGTGAGCTTCAGCTGCAAGGTCTGACATATGAGAGTACAGACCAACTGCAAGAAATGGTAGATACACTCCATAACTATGTTTTGGCCAGTAGTGTTGTAGGCGATGCCAATGGAGCTGTCTACGAATCAAAAGAAACAGTAGGAACACCGGGAGAATATACGTTTACCGGCATGGATCTTGGTATATATCTTGTAGTAGAGACAAAAATCCCGGAAAAATATACCGCTTCATCGCAGTCTTTCCTTGTAGCTATTCCCGAATGGGACAACACTACAGAAACATGGAACGCAAGCGTAACGGCATATCCGAAAAATAAACCCATAGATATTGTTAAGTCTCTCACCGATGCTGAGACTGATTATCAGATCGGTGACAGTGTCGGATTTACCATTACCTCGGATGTTCCCAAATACGGAGACACAGTTCAAAATCCGGAGGGATTTGTTTACGATATTTCGGATACTATGTCCGCAGGTCTTACGTTTGACGAAGATACTTTAGATGTTAAGGTTGCCGGAAAAAGTTTGTCTAAAGGTACGGATTATACGATTAATACCGAATCAACGGAAATAGATGGTGCAACGTTCAAATTAACTTTCCCGTGGGGCACGATAAATCAATATCAAGGTCAACAAATTGTAGTTACCTATAACGGCATTCTTAATGAAAAAGCGGTTGTTGGTGATGGGGAACCAAAAAACAGCAACAAAGCAAAGCTTACATATACACATAGCTTTACCTCCGGTGCTGATACGGATGAGATTACCACTACAGAGGTAGATGTCTATACATACGGCATGATATTGACCAAAAACTTTAACAATGCACCGGCTGATGGTAACGAGATCGATGCATCAGATGTTGAGTTCTCCATGACAAAGGACGGAGCTGAAATGTATTTTGCACAGAAAACCGGTGAGCCGGGTGTTTATACCGTCTATACAGATGATATGGGTACTCTCTCGGGCTATTCGGCAAAAACAACTGCACTTAATCCGAGCAGTACAGGAGTTCTTAAAATCAACGGTCTTGATGCCGGAACCTATACACTTACCGAGGAAAAGAGCCTTGAAGGATACAGCAAGCTTGCAGGTCCCGTTACAATAACTGTTACAGCAGGTGCAGGCGGTGAAGGAAATGTAAGTGCAACAGTTGCAGGTTCTCCTGCTAACATTAATGATGATAATGCCGGTATATTTGAGTTTACCGTAAACAATGTATCTAAGCAGTTTGATCTTCCTCTCACAGGCGGCACGGGACTTCTGATATTCACAATCGGCGGCGGTGTTGTCATGGCGGCAGCTATAATAATATTTTCACAGCTCCGTAAAAAGAAGTCGGCAAAATAAATATTAAAGCTATTGTTTATATTACGGATACAGAGAGAACAGTGTTTTGCCGTTCTCTCTGTATTTGCGGTTTTTTGTAAAGCAGGTAACGGGTTTTGAAAAAAGTATTGATTATCATATTCGGCTCCATTGTCCTTGCGGCGGGACTGCTGTTGGTTTTTTACCCTTTCATAAGCAATTACCTTATGGGACTGAACCATGACAGTGAGCTTGTAGAGCAGCAGTCCGCAGTAGAAAAACTGAATAAAAATGAAATAGATAAAGCTTTTGAGGATGCATACAGCTATAACAAAAGTCTGCTCGGAAATATTCAGCTTACCGACCCTTTCGACCCCGGATACAAAGCGGAAACCGATTTGAAATATGAGGCTTTGCTTGATGTGAATGGTGATTCCGTAATCGGAAGTATAGAGATACCCTCAATTTCCGTAAATCTCCCAATTTACCACGGAACGGATTCGGAAATTCTATTGAAAGGCGTAGGTCATCTTCAAAAGACCTCTCTGCCTGTCGGCGGAAAGGGTACACATTCCGTCCTCACGGGACACAGCGGTCTTTCCTCAGCAGCTCTTTTCACAGATATAGACAAGCTTAAATCGGGAGATGTTTTCTATATACACGTCCTCGGAAGAACACTTGCTTATCAGGTGGACAGAATAAGTGTAGTAAAGCCTAACGAAACAAACAGTCTGAGAATAGATACGGAAAAGGACTATGTAACGCTTGTCACCTGCACTCCGTACGGTATAAATACACACAGACTGCTTGTGAGGGGTGAACGTATACCCTATGAGGAGGCAGAGAAAATTGTATCGGAAACCGAAAAGGTTGAATCTACATGGATGCTCGAATATAAAAGAGCCTTGCTTGCCGGCGGCGTCGTTCTGGTTATAATAGTATCGGCTTTTATAACGGTCAGAACCATAAGGCTCAGGAAGAAAAGAAAAAAGATATTAATTGATGGGGAATGATTGTATGAAAAAGGCGGCTCCTGTTATAATACTTATTGTACTTATGATTGTCGGTCTGGGGATTTTTATATATCCCTTTGTAAGCAATTTGTTTATGAATATGAATTCGGACAGCGAGCTGCAAACCTATCTCAATACCTCAAAACAGACATCTGACGAAAAGAATAATGAAATGCTCCGAAAGGCGAGGGAATATAACTCACGGCTTGTCGGAAATGTTGAGATCGGTGATCCTTTCGCTGAAAATACGGAAAGTGATGACGATTATTACAGCCTGCTGAGTCTTGACACTACGGATGTTATGGCGGTTCTGGAGATACCGTCAATAGAGATCCAATATCCCGTTTATCACGGCACAGGCGATTCCGTACTAAAAAAAGGCATAGGTCACCTGAAAAATACATCACTTCCGGTGGGAGGAAAGGGAACACATTCCGTTCTTGTCGGACATACCGGATATGCCGGCTCAAAGCTTTTTTCGGATCTCGATAAGCTTGAAAAGGGTGATATGTTCTATATATTTACCTGCGGAGAAAAGCTTGCCTATCGTATAGACCGGATAGATGTGGTTCTCCCCGAGGATCTTTCGCTGCTTAAAATTGACAGCGAAGAGGATTATGTTACCCTTGTGACCTGTACCCCTTTCGGTCAGAATACCCACCGTTTGCTGGTGCGGGGTACCCGTGTAAGCTATAACGAAAAGGAAAAGCAGGAACAGACCATGCGGCTGAAAAAAAGTACATGGGATGAGCAATATATATATGCCGGTATTATCGGTTTTTCGGTTATGGCAGGCATATTGATTGTCTTTTTTATTTTCAAAATAATTTTTAACATACGAAGAAAGAGAAAGCATGATGAATAAAAGGTTTGTAAGAGTTATTTGTTATATACTGACATTTTTATTGTTCCTTATAGGTCTGGGGATATTTGTATATCCGCTCATTTCGGGAAATACTGCAAATACAAATCAGAAAATAGTTGTGGAAAACTTTGAGAACAGACGGAAAACCGTTGTCGAAGAAACCGAACAGCAAAGCAGTAAGGAAACGGATGAGGTATCCGCAGGTGAGGAGGAAAGCGGTAATGACAAGGAAAATAACAATATGCCGTATAAGCAGCTGTATGAGGAAATGAAAAGGTACAATGATAATATATATAAGGACGGTCA
>CANQAJ010000123.1 GCA_947589365.1 uncultured Clostridia bacterium
CACAGGTACAGATCTTGATAAAATATTACCACCAATTTCAAGATTTTCAGGTGGTTCAAATAGGGCTTTGAAAAAACTAACTGTCATCGATAAGTTAAAAGGCTTCTTTGAAAAATATTTCGGCTTAGTATAACTCAAAAGGTGCTGTAGCAAATGAGTAAAAAAGATTGCGACAGCACCTAAAAATATAATAATACAAAAGCACAAGCCAAATTTTAGGGCAGATGATTTTGCCCATCCTATTTTTACTATGATTGTAGTTTAAAAATGCACAAAAATATTATATGACTTTGTATAATATTTTTTAAAAAAGAAGTTGACATATCTATATAGATATGATACAATTAAACCATAGAAAAGAGGTGAATATAATAGCAAAATCTAAAAACGAGATTCAACGTGAATATGAAAAACGTACAGGATATGCAGCTCAAGCAAAATATAAAAAAAATACTACAAAGCAAATTGCATTACAATTAAATTTAAAAACAGATATAGATATTTTGCAAAAGCTCGAAGAGGTGCAAAACAAGCAAGGTTATATAAAAAAACTTATTCGCGATGATATTTCAAAAAATGGGTAAAAAAACTTCATGTACTGCCTCGACTTGGCGGAAGATACAGTACATGAAGCCACCACAAGACAAAGAGGAAATCTCTATCTAGTGTTATTAAATTGTAATACATTAGCTCCTTTTTGTCAAGTGGTTGAAACTATTTTACAAAAAAGGAGTTTTTTATTAAAAAATAAAATTAAAAAATAAAATTAAAAAATAGGTTGACATACTGTACGCCATGTATTATAATATAGATACAGTAAGGGAGGCGAGAACATAGCAGAGCAGGGAAAGCCGAAAAGAAAAACGCATACAAGCAGTGAAGTGAAAGCACGGTATAATAAAAAAACGTACCAACAATATGCCGTTCGTTTTCGCAAAGCTGAAGATGCCGATTGTATAAACTACATCGAAGAAGAAAAACAAAAAGGATACACAACGGCTGAAGTTTTTAAACGGCTAATAAGAAAAAAATAGCTTTGTAGTGTGTCGGTCTGGTAAACTTTACACACTACAAAGCCCCCGACAGATAAACGACAGAATTATGTCTTTATCATGTCACCGACTATAAAAGCCAGCATAAATATTGTACCATATGCTCCTTTTGTAGTCAAGAGATTTTTTTGAATTGAAAAGGAGTTTTTTATTATGTATTATGCAAGATATGGAGAAACGGAAGAAGAATTTGTAGGTTTTCCTACAAAACAGCAGCGTGATGATTGGGTAAATTTCAAAGATGAGTTTAGCCTTACTGTTGGCACGACATCAGAAAATTGTATATTTACAAGAATGGCAGTGCCAGCCGAAGAAGCCGAATACATAATTAAGTCGAAAGACTTGTCCGAGATACAAAATCCCTTGGATTTAGACGGAAAAAATATAGTTAGATTCTTGTATGTAAATCCTATTTTCAACACATTGTATTGTTAATGGAGGTAGTAACTATGTCGGAAATATTAAAATTTACATACGATGATTCGCAAGAAATAAGGACTATTGACATTGACGGTGAACCGTGGTTTGTTGGAAAAGATGTAGCTAAGCTCCTCGGATACAGCAACACCCGCAAGGCACTGACCGACCATGTGGATGATGAGGACAAGAATACCGTAACGATTCGTGACGGTATTCCCGGAAATCCTAATCAAGTAGTTATCAACGAATCAGGTCTGTACAGCCTTATCCTGTCAAGTAAGATGCCTAATGCGAAAAAACTCAAGAATTGGGTAACATCAGAGGTTCTTCCGGCTATTCGTAAACATGGAGCGTATCTTACGCCCGAAAAAATGGAAGAAGTCATAATGAACCCAGATACCATTATCAAAATTGCAACGGCACTTAAAGAAGAAAGACAGAAGAATACAGAGCTTGTGGCAACCAATAACGCACTTACCGAAAAGGCTAATACATGGGATTGCAGAACAATTATTGTTGCCTTGATTAGAGCCTATGCCGGACATCGTTGTAACAATAACTTTGTCAAGGCTTGGAACGTGTATTACAAACGTCTAAACTACAGCCTTAATATCAACCTAAGATTAAGACGAACGAAACACTCCAATCCTAAAATTAAACTACTCGACCTTCTTAAAAAGTCCGAACTTGTGTCGGCTGCTAAATTAGCAGTTGCTATGTGTGAAGAAGCTAAGATAAATACAGGCAGTATAATTAATGATACTAACTTGGCAAAAATAAAGAATTAAGAAACTGTGCAAAGTGAGGGATTCATATGTCAAATGAAAATAAGGTTTTGCAAATTGCCGACTACATGAGAGAAAACAATATGCTTGACGAGTATTTGGCAATCGTCATATCCGAGGATTCCGGCAGACGAATTATGGATGTCGTTTATAACTCATATTGGTGTTCATTTTTTAATAACGGAGATTTCAGAGAAACATATGATTTCGGCAATCAGAGAGAGGAAGTTAAGATAGGGGATTATTGTAAATCAGCTATTCAATACTATCTGTCCGTTACTGGCTGTAATCCCTCACGAAAGCAGTATAAAAGGGTGTTTCCACAATTAACAAAATCAAAAATATCTAAGTCATTGAAGAAAGCAAGCGAAGAGTTAGCTTTTGATACATTTGAATATGTACCATTATCCTTATTAAAAAAGGACGGAGCAGAGAAAACAATCTGTCAAAATAAAAGAGAAGATGTAAGCTCAGAGGTTTATGCCTTGTCGCTTGAGGATATGAAAAAAGTTATTAGATATTTTGAGGATAAAAATATGTGGCTGCATTATCTGCTGTTCACAATCAGCTACAATATGGGCAGGCGAATATCTGATACTCTTTCTTTTACGTGGGACTGCTTCTTTGAACCGTGTACAGGTGATTTTAGAGAAAATATCCCCAAAAAGAAAGAGAAAAAGACCAAAAAGTTTACTGACCCACATATCAATAAGGCTTGCCGAGATGCTATCAATTTATATATCCAAAAAACGAACTGTGATGTTACAAAAGATAACTATTCCACTCCTGTCTTTATGCAATTAACAGGAACACACAAAGGCAATGTAATATCGCAAAGCGGTTATTTGAAAGCATTAAAAAAGGCTGCTTCTGATGTTGGAATTAAGTACAATGTTGGAACTCACAGTACACGTAAAACTTTCGGTATGGTTTCAGTTATGACACATCCGGGCGACCCGCTTGCGATGGAAACATTGCAAAAGATGTTTGCTCATAGCAATCAGGGTGTTACAACTAACTATATCGGCATAGACCGAAACAAGATGAATACTTACTATGAGGATGCCGGTAACTTCTTTACAGACTACATTGTAGGTGATAAGGAATATAAGGACATATCTGAAAATCCAATTATTAGTCTTGATGCTAACGATTTAAGGGACATTATAAAATGTGCCTATGAGTATGGACTTAATAATGCAGATAGTGCAGATGCAATGGCTCATATAGATAGTATTAATCATATTATGCAGATGGTTGAAAAAATGGCAAAATAGATATACTTTTATACGGTCGTATAAGAGTTGTTTATCTTAAACTAATTCGTTAAATTTTTTAGAATTAATCATAAATACATATTTTTTATTCAAATTATCTCTGTCCACAATGCTAAAACGGACAACATTGGATCTACGAAGATAGTCTATTGCAATGTCCGCATTTTCACTTATTAAAAGAACACCATCATCTGAGTCTGGATTCATAATTCCTGTAAGAATTTCTTGAGAATTATTATCATCTATAATGGTTACATCATAAAATTTTGCATTTCCAGAATTTTCAACTATCTCCAACCCATATTCCAACAAACCAATTTCTATTAATCTTAATTCTGGATGAACTTTAAACTTAAAAACGAGCGAATGTTCTTTATTAGTATTATCAGTGAATAAGCCGGTGCCAACATAATCGAGATATTTTTCTTCTGGTTTGTCATTATAATTGTAGACTTCCCAATTGTTTTCAGTTTTTTCATCCATATAAACGGCTTGATTATTACAAGCAGACATTAATAACACCAATGCTGTTATGATGGAAAAAATAAGTATTTTTTTCATAGTACACCTCATATTTTTTAATCTATTATTTGTAGTATATCATACATAAAAATAAAACGCAACACTCACCCACAAAAAAATTGTGGGACTTCAAGTTCTAAATAGGATTTAAAGACTTACAAAAAGAGAAGTGCAGGTGGGGAGATTACAAGTCATCCATCTTTAGATATTGGGCAGAGATGATAACATTAAAGCTAAATTAAAGCTAAATTAAATCAAAAAAAGTTTGACAATTTATTTGCATAGCGTTATACTATTTATAATAGTGAGTATGAGTTTTCAGCACAACATAAATGGCAATTAATAATTTAGTGGGAGGTTTGACTATGGAAGATTACATTGGTAAAGTTTGTCCGTTTTGTAAAACGGAAATCAAAGAGGGCGAAGAAGTAAAAATTTGCCCTGCGTGTGGTGTCTCTCATCATACAAGTTGTTGGGAAGAAAATAAGGGGTGTGCGACTTTTGGATGTTCAAGACAAAACTGTGAAAATCAGGGTATAAATGTGACAGATGTGTGTTCCAATTGCGGTGCAACATTGGGTGATGGTCAAATGTTCTGCCCTGAATGTGGAACCCCAATAGTAAAAGTGAAAAAGAATGTGTGCGGTAAGTGCAGAGCAGAACTGCAAGATGGACAAAAGTTTTGTCCAAAATGTGGGCAAAAAGTTGGGTTTGTTGTTGATGGAAGTGTAAATTCTGCTATTTTGCAGTTTAATGCAGACATCAATAAGACTAATGAGAAGAAAAAGAAAATACAAATTATTATTGGTATTGTCGCAGGTGTTGTTGTACTTGTAGGTGTTTTAATTTTTGTTTTTGGTAGTGGCTCAAAGACTGACTTCAATAAAATGTATTCTGAAATTGCTGGTGAGAGCTGGTGTACTATTGCTTTAGATGGTTCTTATATAAAATTTGATACTAATCCTCGAGATAAAGACCTTGATGATTTTACGTCAATTGATTATGCTACTTTAATGGACGCAACTTACAAAATTGAAGAAGTCAATGAAGAACTTGGCTTCTCATCCGCATTAATAGAAAAAATGAACACAACAAACGCACTTCAGGGGAGGCAAACCGAAAGTAATGAAAAATATACTGTAACTTGGTCATACCATCCCGATAATGGTCTTGAAGTTATGTATGAAGTGAACGACTGATGGCAATTATAGGAGAGTTATTGCTATTAGAAAATTAAAGATTTATTGCATAACAAATCGAAGACTCTGTTGAGATAATTGAAATATTTTTAATGGTAAAAATTCTCCTATACATTACTTCAAGTTGCCTCAAATACCGAATGTAATTGAGGTTGTTTAAATAGGCATGGGGTGTGATGAAAAAGATATAATTAAATATAATTAAATCCGAAAAAGTATTGACAAATTAAATTGTTGATGATATAATGTAAGAGTAGTAAATATCTTGCTATTATCGGTACTAAAAAATATAATAAAAAGGAAAGGAGGCAGTATGATGGCGGCGTTCAGAATGGTTATAAACCTATTTTTTTATTCTAATATCAAGAATAATACATACGCTACCTAAATAGCAAGAATAATACATACGCTACTATACTGAATGTTATCCTGTTGACAACAAAGATGAACAAGGGATAGCTTTCAAGTAAATCAGAAAAACATTTGACAAAATCTTGCTGAAATGTTACAATGGTAAAAATGGAGGTGATGTACATGGCTGCTATGAACACAAAGGAAGTTTTTGATTTGTATTTTAAAGATATTCCTTATGATACAGCAAGGAAAAGTAGACCACAGGTTGACAGACCGGAGGTTTATGCCTATGAAGCAGAACTCGGCAAACAAATATTTGATATGGACGTAGAAGAACTGTTTGGTTTGATTCTGTCGTTTAATAAAAAAAGAGAATTTGGTGACAGTAACTTTAGTATTTCTTATAGTTCTTATGACCAAATCGCTTCGACATATCGCTCAATTTGGAATTTTTATATTGACAATATTGAAATCATTAGAAACCCGTGGAATGATAAAAGAATGCGTGGAGCTGCCGCAACAAAAAGACTTGCTGAGTCTAAAACGGCGTTCACATATGATATTATCGAAAAAGTCCTTTCTAAAATAAATCAGGATTACGAAGATACTATTTATGATTACGGGAAGTATTTGGAATGTTTGATTTTGCTTTTCTATAATGGATTTGCAGAGGCTCAAGAAATTGTATTACTAAAGGAAGATTCTATTAATTTTAAGACACATGAAATTAAGCTTCCGGGAAGAACAATCCGTCTTTCCGATAGATGTTTTGAACTGTTAGAGTATTTCCATAGCTTAAATGAAATAAGTGCTCCGCGTGGAAAATATGCTGCCGTACCTTATCAAGACGGATATTTTAAAATTGCAATAAGGACGAAAGAAGTTGAAACATTCCAAGAAAAAACTCTTGTAGAAGTTGGTGCAATACTTACTCGCAAAATTACAATGAATATAAGAAAAAAATATGGCATTGACATTAACTATCGTATTATTTACCTCTTAGGATTCTATGATTATATAGTAAGTAGAGCCGGAGAGGAAAGAACAAGGGAACTTATAACATCTGTTCGTAATAGCACCGATGCACATGAGTTATTAAAATACGCAAAAGAATATGGTGTTGTTGCTGAAAATGTTTCTTATATTAAAAAACTTTTAAGACCGTTTATTTAGTTCTAAAAATCGTAGGCTGTAAAAGCAGCCTTCGGTTTGAGGTGAAAAAATTAAATCAGAAAAACCAAGAAAGGAGTGGTAAAATTGCCACGATTTATGATTTCAAATGGTCATGGTCTATATCTGCGTAGAGATGCTTCTGGTAACTATGTTCCTGTAAAAAATAAAACTCTTGGTGACGTATGGGTAACTAAGCAGTTACAATAAATTTATTGAAACGACTACCCTTTGTATCGTGCAAACGGTGCAAACTCAACGTTAAATGCTTTTAATCCCTAAAGC
>CANQAJ010000124.1 GCA_947589365.1 uncultured Clostridia bacterium
AGTCAGTTATGTGGAGGAAATGGATTTAACTGAAGCTTCATAGAAAAATTCAATCTGATAGGACGGGAAATTATCTGGGGTTTGTTTGAAAACTATTGCTTGAATTTTGAAAATTTAAAAATTGTACACTAAAAAAATTTATGTAATTCGTTTACGTCTTTTTGTCATGCAAATTTTTTGTTTTTATTATTTTTAACAGGGTATTTTACATTCATTTTATATATTTATTTTCTTTTATGCAAAAATGTAAGGGCTGACGCACTGCGTTTTTTTACGCTTGTGCGTCAGCCCCCGTTTTCTACATTGTCATACCTTTTGTCCACACAACCCTATTTCACAAATACACGAGTGTGTTTGATTTGTCGGTGCAGGAGTGGAAAAACACAAAAACAGCAAGTCACAAAAACTATATCAAAAGCCTTAAAAGCGGCTTGAAATCAGCACTTTCTGCTCATTGCTTAGTCACATTTAGTCATCAATACCACGCACTCCACGTGCCCTGTCCTCGGGAACATATCCACTGGAACAGCCTTTTTTGCAGAGTACCCCTTTTCCTTAAAAATAGCCAAATCTCTTGCGAGAGTAGCGGGGTCACATGAAACATACACAATTCTATCCGGCAGCATTTCCGAAACAACGGAAATCAGTTCACTGCCGCAGCCCTTTCTGGGCGGGTCAAGTATAATACAATCAGGTCGAACACCTTCATCATAAAGTAACCTTGCTGCCTGAATAGCGTCGGAGCATATAAAGCGTGCATTTTGTATGCCATTAACTTCTGCATTTTTCTTTGCATCCTCTATAGCCTGCGGTACAATTTCAACTCCGATAAGGCTTTTTACTCTCGAAGCCATGGAAAGACCAATGGTACCTGTTCCGCAGTACATATCAAGCAGGGTTTCATTTGATTTAAGATTGGCTAACTCTGCGGCAATACCATAAAGCTTTTCCGCAGCATCTCTGTTCACCTGGTAGAACGACAGAGGCGATATTCTGAATTTCAAGCCGCAGAGTTCATCGGTAATATATCCGTCACCATAGAGATTTATGCATTTTTTGCCCGTAATTACATTAGTCTTTTCTCTGTTGATATTAAGCACAACAGTCTTAAGTTCAGGCAACTCATCCTTAAGAAGTTTAATAAGCTTTTCTTCATTTTTAAGTCTGTCCGAATTGGCTATAATACAAACCATAAGCTCGCCTGTTTTTTTTGAATAACGCAAATACAGGTGCCTTAGTACACCTTTATGATTTACCTCATCGTATACTGACTCACCTGAAATATTTGCCCATTTCAGGAATACATCAACAGCCTTGTTAAAAGATTCGGACTGCAAGGGACAATAATCAAGAGGTATCACTCTATGACTTCTCGGAGCAAAGAAACCGACTCTGATCTTATCGTTAGTATCACGGGTAATCGGAAGCTGAGCTTTGTTTCTATAAGCATTGCATGATGGCGAAGGAACAATATCACATATTATATTTCCATCAATACCGCCTATTCTTGTGAGTGCATCATATACTCTTTTGCGTTTAAATTTCAACTCTGCGGAATAATTAATATGCCTGAAAACACAACCTCCGCATTTATTAAATATTTCACAGTCCGAAGTAATCCTGTCATCCGATGGAGAAATTATACTTTCAAGTCTTCCGAAGGAATAATTTTTACCTACCTTAATTATTTTTACCTCAGCCTTGTCTCCCACAGCAGTATTCGGTACAAAAACCGCCATTCCATTTATTTTAAATACTCCGTTTCCCTCGGCTGTATAATCAACAGCCTCGCCTAAATAAATTTTGTTTTTTTCAAGCTCCACAGAAACACCCCGAATTTATTTTTACAATATAATCATACACTACAGACAGACAAAAATCAAGAAAAAACATTAGTTTATGTACCGGATATGATATTATGGTTTTTCTCGGAAAAATAGAGAAAAAGCTCCCACATACCGTATTTAAAGCAATAAAAAAACGGATGAAAGATGCTCCGGACACTGACCAGAAGTGTTTTTTCTTATTGTTATTGTCAAAGATTAAATTATACAACAACATACAAATGTCTGCCGGATTTATCTTTCTTATGTGCTTGATATCGTGTTTATGATATGGTAAAATGAAATGGACAAAAGCAGAAAGGAGCCGATGGTATGCCTAAGTATTTTATGCCCGTGGGTAATACGGATTTTAAGGAAATCAGAGAAACGGGGCTGTATTATATTGATAAAACAATGCTCATAGATCGGCTTATAAATCAAAGCAGAGCCAAGGTTACACTTTTTACACGTCCCCGCAGATTCGGAAAATCACTGAATATGAGTATGATTCAGCACTTTTTCGATATCAGGGAAGACAGCAAATCATTATTTCAGGGACTGAGGATATATGATAATACGGAGCTTTGCGATAAGTGGATGAATCAATATCCGACAATCCTTGTTTCCTTTAAAACCGTTGAATCCAACAATTTTGAAAATTCCGTTGCACAGCTTAGAGCAGTCATGTCAGACTTGTGCAGAGAGTACATTTATCTTTTAAATGACTCTTTCCCTGACAAGGATGATACAGAGAAATTCAAGCGTTTAAAATCGGAAAATTCAAAAATATCCGACTTAATGGATTCCCTCTCGCTATTGACCAGACTTTTGTATAATTATTACAATAAGCCTGTTATTCTTTTAATTGACGAGTATGATGTACCTATGGCAAAGGGTGATGCAAACGGTTATTACATGGAAATCACCGATATTATGAGATCTATGCTTGGTAAAGCCCTTAAGGACAACCGTTACTTGAAATTAGCTGTTCTGACAGGCTGCCTGAGAATTGCAGAGGAAAGTATTTTCACAGGACTTAATAATCTTTCAATAAAAACAATAACAGATACGGATTATGATGAATGTTTTGGATTCACAAATAAAGAAATGGATAAGCTGCTTGCTGATACAGGGCTTATGGAGCATCAGCCTGTGTTTAAAGAGTGGTATGACGGATATATTTTTGGCAATGAGGAAGTTTACTGCCCTTGGGATGTGCTGAATTACGTTAATGAATTGCAGGGCGATCCTGATGCACTGCCCGTGAATTATTGGGCTAATACCGGTGGGAATGATGTTATCAAAAGATTTCTGGAAAGCCGATTTGATGTGACTTCGGATTTTGAAAAGCTGCTTGGCGGGGGATATATCGAAAAGATAATTAATCCCTATATTACTTATGGTGATCTGACGAAAGACGAAATCAATCTATGGTCTGTTTTATATATGACCGGATATCTGACGATAATTCCCGGTTCACTGCCAAAGAGAAAACAGGGAGAAAATGACAATATGAAGGGCAGGTTTGATTTTCCGTTCAAGCTGAAGTTTCCTAATACGGAAATCAAAAAATTGTTTGAGAAAACGATAGCGGTATGGTTCAGAGAAAGAATTTTAGAAGATGACCGTACGGAATTGTTTGCAGCTTTGTGGAGCGGCGATGCGGTACGTCTTACCGATATCATAAGCCGCTATTTACGCAGTACGATAAGCTATCACGATTACAGCGAACAGTTCTATCATGCTTTTCTGACAGGTTTGTTTTCGGGTGCAGCCAATATCAGTGTTCGTTCTAACCGTGAAGTCGGAGAAGGTCGTGCGGATGTTATTGTCAGAAACGAATATACAAATCAAGCTGTAATTATTGAGTTAAAAATCACAGACAGCCCTACAAAAGCAGATGCAAAATGCGATGAGGCACTGCGGCAAATTGAGGATAACGGCTATGCGATACCGCTTTCGGAGGATGAGGGATATAATGTGACTGTTTACGGAGCGGTATTCTATAAAAAGAGATGTTTCATAAAAAAAGGCTGAACAAATCAAAATGGAACGAAATAATTTTCAAATGCAGTATCTTGGGAGAAAATCTCAAGGTACTGCACTGTTTTTACTTTTTTGAAAAAACGACACGAATACTTTAATATTTGTAAATAAAGAGCAGTATATAAAAAGCGGTACGGGTTACGCTTTTGTTTCTACTTGAAACTTTGTACAGGATGTGCAAATTATAACCGGATATATCTGCTTACAATTGTATCATACCTACTGTCAGTCTTCCTGAAACTATATTATAAAAGCAACAATAAATACCTGATATAAACTGTTTTTTAAATTTTAAAATCGTGGACATGAAGCATCTAAAGCAAATTTTCACTCCCGAATATGCACATTTCATCAATACTTCCCTCAACTTTTTCTTTGATTTCCATTGTCAACCTTATATAATAAAAATAGTTGACAATTCATCTGATATGCATTATAATATAATACCGAAGAAACATACTCGCCTTGGTTCTGAAGCATTTTTCCTCCGGTGAGCAACATAGCCGGTCAGGCGGGGATTTAAACTTCGACCATCTGCTCGTTTAAAGCAGAGTTTTTAAAAGCAGGTATCAATATCCAAATTGTAAACCTGTATCAAACTGTCACGTTGACAATAAACAGAAAGGAAAAAAATAATGGCTCAAATCCAAAACACAGACAGGACACGAGAAAGGAATAATAATCGCATCAAACTACTGACGGATTCGATATATATTGCACTGTTTGCAGCAGTGATTGCAATATGTGCACAGATTCGTTTACCGATCGGACCGATACCTTTCACTCTTCAAACACTCGGAATTTTTTTGGCAGGCGGACTTCTGGGAGCTAAAAAAGGAACAATCAGTGTACTTATATACATACTTTTGGGAGCGGTAGGTGTGCCCGTTTTCAACGGATTCTCGGGAGGTCCGGGGGTGTTGTTCGGAGTTACCGGCGGATACATAATAGGCTTTATCTTTACAGCACTTGTTGTCGGAATTGCATCGGATCACGGGAAGAAAAAAATATGGATCCTCATAGCCGCCATGGTTGTAGGGGCAATTTTGTATTATGCTTTCGGAACGGCATGGTATATTATCTTAATGAACAGTCAGGGTAATGCAACCGGTCTATGGGCTGCACTTTCAAGCTGTGTTATTCCGTTTCTTATTCCCGATGCGGCAAAGATTGCCGTATCCGTTATTATTATAAATCGTTTGAATAAAATAATAAAAATATGAGTACTTTTCATGGGTGGGACTGCCGCACTAAGACAATCATTATATTCCTCTTCCCTCATCGTAAGCAATGGTAATATCGCAGATCTGACATATTTGTATATTAATCAACTCAAGTAATGCAGCTGCGAAGGTGGCATAAAAATTTCTCCGTAATTATAATCCATCCCGGAAATATAAATAATAAATATAAAAAAAACTTTATCAAACGTATTTTCAGCATAAATAACAATTCAAAACATAAAATATTTATGATATAATCATGTAAAAATAAAACGAATACGGAGGATGTAAATTTATGAAGAAAGTTTTAAAAGCATTACCAATATTGCTTGCTGTATTGGTGCTTACCGTTTCCGCCGCAGCCTGCTCCCCCGCAACATTGGAGGATTATTTTAGAGAAACATCCAGGCAGGATGAACTCCGGGCTATTGCCGACTCACAATCGGGCGATGGTGTTACCGCATCATATTACTGTGAAGGCAATACAGTAATATTTGAATATCAGGTAGATACTTCAATAGACAGCGGTGAAGCAAATATTCTTAATGAAATGCTCGAGGACGAATCATATAGGCAAACCTTTGAAGATTTTGTGACGGAGATCAGGGACGAAACGCGTGTAAAAAGTGTAACATTGAAGATAAGATATAAGGATATAAACGGCAGTATTGTTGCGGAAAAGGAATATAATCCTGCCTGACAGCTTCCGGGATCAGAGTTACGGTAAGTAAACACACGGAAAAAGCGGAGGAAAATATGAAAAAAATATTCAGAATTCCTGCGGTTTGTATAACCGCAGCCACGATTGTATTGGCGGCAGCATCCTGCAAAAACGAAAACGATAATAACACCACAGATAATTCCACTGTGTCTGTTTCGGAAAAGTCCGCTGAAATAAGCCGGACAGAAGCAGACGAGTCCTCGGAGTTATCGGATAAAGCAAAGCCGACATCGTTAAAAGAATTGTTTGAAATCAAGGAATACAAGTCACGGCTAAACAGCATTCTTGATTCTTTATCCGATGAACAATTAACAGCGAAAATGTCCTTAGTCGATGATAAAACTATCGCATTTGACTATACATTCAAGGAATATATCGAAGATACCGATCTGTGTGTTCAAGAGTTGGAATCTCAATTGAAAACGGTAAAAGAAACCTTAACAGACTTCGTAAAGCAATTGGAAGAAGCACTGGATAAAGATGGAATCTCCCTTGTCCTCAGGTATAATAATTCCGACGGCGAAACGATTTACGAGAGAACCTTTACAAGCACTGATGAGATAAACGATGACACATCGGATAACAATGATAGTTCCGCTAAAGAGAGCAGTGTTGATGACATTGAATTTTTTGACAATGAAACAGATACAGACATTGACATTGATGTAAGTTCATTAAGTGAGATGAAATCAGCCACTCTTGAGGATCTGATTTCTCAGTCGTATGTACAGGAAATGATAAACTCCCAGCTTGAAAGCGACAGCAGCCGTGGAATTGTATCCGACATATATGTTGAAAACGGAAATGTACTTGTATATGAGCAAACCTACAATTTTATACCCACTGCCGAACAGACTGCACAGTTAGAGGAAGAAAATGAAGAGATGTCTCCCACATATGAATATCTTGCTTCAATTGTTCAACAGTTTGTGGAAGAACAGGAAATAGGTGTGAAAATACGCCTTAAAGACAGCAACGGAAATATTTTTATGGAACAGAGTTACGGTCAGCAATAATATAAGAAGGGGAAGTCGAAAGACCCCCTTTTTATTTATATACTCCTTTATACAACAACCGCAGAGCGTCATCGGACGGCTGAGCGAACGTTTAATAATTTTCTTAAAATAGTTTTTAAAGGTAGAAAATTATGTTATAACAACCGCA
>CANQAJ010000125.1 GCA_947589365.1 uncultured Clostridia bacterium
GTTATCTTACCGCCGGATACAGTCGCAACCTTACTGTTGCTTGTCGTCCATGTAACTTTTTTGTTTGTGGCATTACTCGGACTTACGGTGGCACTGAGAGTTGTAGTCTTGCCCTTTGTAAGGCTTACGCTTGTTTTGCTCAGTTTTACGCTTGTCGGATTGACCGTCTTCGGGTTCTTTACGGTAACCTTGCAGGTCGCCTTTTTGCCGTTTGCCGTCTTTGCGGTTATCGTGGCTGTGCCGACTCCCTTTGCCGTTATCTTACCGCCGGATACAGTCGCAACCTTACTGTTGCTTGTCGTCCATGTAACTTTTTTGTTTGTGGCATTACTCGGATTTACTGTTGCCTTAAGAGTTGTAGTCTTGCCCTTTTCAAGGCTCACACTTGTCTTACTAAGCTTAATGCTTGTCGGATTAACCGTCTTATTTTTTACTGTAGCCTTACCAACATAGACCATATCCACATCATTCGGAGAATATTTACCAATAATGCTATATAAATTATCGCCTTTAATCCTCAAACCAAAAAATTGATTGGAAGAATCCTTAAGAGAATATAACAAATCCGATTTACCGGTGGAGATATTGTAACGATATATTCTCGTGGGTGAATTATAAAACAAATATCCGCCGTATGCTTCCAGGCTTGTCTTACTGTCTACAAATACTCTGTTTGAACCTCCACTCCATTTATAACCGCTCAGGTTAACTATAGTAGTTTCCTTATTAGTTGAATAATTGTATTTAACTATTT
The DNA here is from genome assembly GCA_947589365.1 of uncultured Clostridia bacterium. Taxonomy (GTDB): domain Bacteria; phylum Bacillota; class Clostridia; order Oscillospirales; family Acutalibacteraceae; genus UBA1213. The sequence continues at coordinate 755 of CANQAJ010000125.1, forward strand.
TTTTATTTTTATTATCAACTGCATAAACTATTTTATCATTTGCATTTACTTTACAAAGCTTCGAGTTATAATTATGGATTTTATAATTATCATATTTCTTATCATTTGAAGCATGAAGCTTAAGATAACCACTATGGTTACCCGAATCATCTATTTGTGAGATCCGTGAATCACTAAGAAGAAAATACTCGTGCGGCACTTTACCCGGCTCATCCGCTTCAGGATCATCCCATGTAGGATCGATATTATACCATTTTCCATCAAGACATATCTTCATCCATTGATGACCCGTATTACCACTGACAATCGGCGTCATAATCACTTCACTTTTTATACCGAGCTGACCGAGGAGATAGGCGTATAATTGTGCGTAATTCTCGCACAATCCGTATTTATTTATTGCAAAGGTATAATTTGAACTGTTTGAAAGATCATAACGCATATCCAATACCATTTCGTCATGCAGCAACATAGCTTTTGAAAGATCATCCTTGTATACAGATTTATCATTCACCATTTCAAGATAGTAATCTGCTTCTGCATAAAATTTCTTCAACATTGAATTTATCTTCTGTTTATCGGGTTTTCCGTTTGCATCTACATACAGATATTCCGGAGAAACATAAGTAACTAAACCATTAACATACTGATAACGCAAAGTATCACTAATGAAAAAAAGCTCAGGATACACGTTACCGACAATAGTAATTATATTAGACACCCCATCAGGATTAATCTTAAATTCCGACAGATCAATTTTCTCCTCCAAATTCATTATGGCGTTTCTAAGATATTTAAACAATTTGGCATCTTTAGTCGTTGACATAAACAATTCGCTCATTCCATAATGATTGAAATAGCTATGGTCATACACTTGACCAATCATTCCGTCAGGTGTTCGTCCCGCGGCGGAAACCGTAAGCATAACACTCGACGATGCAATGACAAAGGCAAGTGCTGCCGCACCGATCCTTCTTAACATTTTTGAAAATTTCATATTATCAATCCTCCCTGTAATTTTCAGTCAGAAATATAATCCAATCCCATATTTGGATTATACATCAAATCCCGATTGTATTCAATATAATATCATATGTTTCCCCAAAAATTACAATTATGTCGTGAAATGTATATTATTTGTCGTGAATTGATAAAATAGCCATAAACATATAGTTTCAATTACAAATATAACCGGAATACCAATCATAAATTTCGGGTGCTTGGTTTTATGATGTATAATTCTCATGGTAATATACATACACACACAGCCGCTCAGTGCCGCAAGTATCATTAATGTTTTTTCCGATATTCTTCTTTTATGCTTTTTTGCCGCCCTTTTATCATGTACTGTTACTATAACGGATATAATATTGATAACAATAAGATAGGATATAATGAACCATTCTGCCCAATCCATTCCGATGCCTCCTCGTGTAATATGATTCAAATTTTATCATATAGCCCATAAGTCTGTCAATGTAAAATGAGATATTCTATGATTACCGTTATTTTTTATACAAAAAAATCCATAGCAATTTCTTTGAATTGATGCATAAAAACACAATTTCATAACAGAACATTGCTATGGATAATTTAATTTTATTAAATACTGTCAGGTGCCGCAGTCATACTCACCTTTAGCCAATTGTTATCTTAAGCTTGTCACCGCCGTAAATCAAATCGGGATTCTTGATATTATTTTCCTTTACAATCTTATCCACGGTAGTCCCGTATTTCTCGGCAATATAAGTCAGAGTATCCCCCGGCTGAATAGTATAGGTGTAGGTCTTTGACTTGCTGCCCTTGCTTACTTTACGCAGGTATTTTGCATTTACAGCTGACGTAACCTGTCCATTAATGCCAATTACAATCCTGTCACCCACAGCCTCGATAACAGTGTATTTTTCATTCGGATATACGATAAATTTTTTGCCGTTATCATAATTAATCGGGTCAATAACCTCAATTTCGTCACCCTTTTTAAAAGTCACCTTCCCGCTGTCCTTGTCAGGCTTCTTGTCCGCTTCGGGCTTCTTGTCTGCTTCAGGCTTTTTATCCGCCTCAGGCTTAACATCCTCCTTAACATACATAATGTTAAGATCGCAGCGTCCGCTTACTCCATCAACACTTCCGTTTTCCCCGACATTATACTGCCACAGCGAACATTTAAATGCGGGCTTGGCACTTCCCCACTGAGCAAGCCATATTGTATATTTGCCGAGAAGCTCATCCTTATACACATAATTATTAAGCCAGTTCGGATTGATATAAATACCCGATTCATAACCTGCTTTTTTCATGCGGTCACAAAAGGTTTTGGCAATATCCGTACATACTCTTCTGCCCTGAGCCGCCACAGAGTCATCCTCGAGGTCAATAAATACCGGCAGCTTAAGCTTTTTCCCCTTTATACATTCAAGACAGTATTCAGCCTCCTTAACGGCATCCTCCTTGCTTTTGGCATAGGAATAATGGTAAGCTCCGCAGGGAATATTTCTGGACTGAAATCCCTTGATATTGCGGTCGAATTTATCATCCTTCTGACCCTTTTCCCAGCCGAAACTGCTGCGTACAATAGCAAACTCAACCTGCGACTTTTTTAATTTGTCAAAATCAATATCCCCTTGAGCATAGGAAACATCAATTCCCTTTATGCTTTTCATAATAAAATTCCTCCTTATTATACAATAGAAAGGTATCGCCCTTTCAATGGTCGGAGTCAATCGGCTGAAATTTTACTTCAAAAGGTAAAATAAACCGAAACTTTTTATAGAAATACACAATAAAATGCATATTCCTATAATTATATTATGACAAGGAAAAATTTATGTTAATTCAATTCGCAAATCCATTTGATATTATTATTATTTTGTTGTAAAATAGTATAGCAGAAAAAGCTACAAAAAACAGGAGAAGATGGATTTATGAATGAAACAGTCTATTCGGAGCTTGCGGCTCTGAGAAGAGAAATAATAGAAAATGAGTTTTCACAGCTTAATGATAAGCAGCAAGAGGCAGTTTACAGAGTAACCTCCCCCCTGCTCATACTTGCAGGTGCAGGAAGCGGAAAGACAACTGTGCTCGTAAACAGGATTGCAAATATACTGCGTTGGGGCAGGGCATATGAAACAGATGAAATATACGGTGAGTACAGTGATGATGAAATCGAAGAAATACGCAGAACCGCCAAGGAAAAAACTACGCTGAGGGACGAGCTTGCACAGAGACTTTCCGTATCCGCACCCTCTCCGTGGAGGATTCTCGCCATAACCTTTACAAATAAGGCAGCCTCCGAGCTTAAGGAACGTATATGTAACAAGGTAGGGGAAAAAGGTCTTGATATATGGGCATCGACCTTTCATTCCGCCTGTGGAAGAATACTGCGGAAATGCAGCCATTATCTCGGCTACACCTCCCATTTTACCGTGTATGATACAGACGACCAGAAACGTCTTATAAAGGATTGTCTTAAGACACTTGATATGGATGAAAAAATGCTCACTCCAAAGGAAATCCTGACAGAAATATCCAATGCCAAGGATAACCTTATGAAGCCTGATGAATATTCCGAATATGCCGAAAGTGATATGCGACTTTCTTCAATAGCAAAGGTTTATAAACTCTACCAAAGCAGGCTGATAAAAGCAGATGCTATGGATTTTGATGATATGATATTCAATACCGTTATACTTTTAAGAGATTTTCCCGAGGTACTTGAAAAATACGGCAATCAATTCAAATATATAATGGTTGACGAATATCAGGATACAAACCATATGCAGTATGAACTAATACGACTTCTTTCAAGTGTACATAATAATCTTTGCGTTGTCGGTGATGATGACCAAAGTATATATAAATTCCGTGGGGCAAGCATAAGGAATATTCTTGATTTTGAAAATACCTTTGAAAATGCCTACACAATAAAGCTTGAACAAAATTACCGTTCTACACAGAACATTCTTTCTACGGCAAATCACATAATTAAAAATAATATTGACCGCAAGGATAAAACTCTTTGGACGGATAACGAATCCGGCGAAAAAATAATTAACTACAGTGCCCTTGATGAACGTGATGAAAGTAATTTTATTGCCAACACCATCCAAAGCGGAATTTCCGAAGGAAAATGTTATAAGGACTATGCTATCCTTTACAGGATGAATTCACAATCCCAAAATCTCGAACGTGCACTTGTCCGCTCGGCAATACCCTATAGAATAATCGGCGGAAGACGCTTCTATGAAAGACGTGAGATACGAGATATGATAGCCTATCTGAGCGTAATATCCAATCACAATGATGATATCAGGCTCAGACGTATAATAAATGTACCCAAACGTGCGATAGGAAATAAAACCGTTTCCGGAATTGAAGAAATAGGAAATATGCTCGGTCAGAGTATGTTTGAAACAATGAAGCAGAGCGATCAGTTTGACGCTCTTGTCAAATCCCACTCAAAACTCATGGAATTCTGTTCCCTTATAGAGGAAATGTCTGACAATCTCGAAAGCGGAAATTCGATTTCGGAAATGTACGGTAAACTTATAGAAAAAATTGACTATATTCCGTTTATTCTCAAAGAAAGCGATCACGGCGAGGAGGCAGTCGAAAATATCAGAGAGCTTAAGTCGAGCATTGTCCGATATGAGCAGGAAAACCCCGATAATGCTACTTTGCAGGGCTTTTTGGAGGAAGTGGCACTTCTTACCGATATTGACAACTACAATTCGGACGATGATGAGGACTGCGTTGTACTTATGACACTTCATTCAGCAAAGGGTCTTGAATTTGATACTGTATTCATTACGGGAATGGAGGAGAATATTTTTCCAAGCTATCTTTCCACCATGTCTGAGGAAAATATGCAGGAGGAAAGACGTCTTGCCTATGTCGGCATAACAAGAGCCAAAAGGAAGCTTTATCTTATAAATTCCGATATAAGAACCATTTTCGGAAGAACCTCCAGAAACAAGCCGTCACGTTTCCTTGATGAGCTTCCTGCGGGACTTATTGAAAAACAGCAATACAAGCAGCCCGAGGATCTCGGCTTCGGTCGAATACAATCAGGTATGAAGCGTAAAAACGATATGATGCACAGCAGAGTGATATCCTCCGTCCCGACAAAACAAAAAAACTCTCAAATCTACTCGGTAGGAATGAGAGTAAGACATAAAACCTTTGGTGACGGGCTCATTGTAAGTACAAAAAGTATGGCATCCGATACACTTCTTGAAATAGCCTTTGATAATTCTGGCACAAAAAAACTGATGGCAAATTACGCAAATCTCACAATCTTATGATTACAGGAGTGATAAAATGCCTGCCGTAATATCTCATTATCTATTAGCGGAAAGGGTATACAAAAAAATATCGTCCGAAGTTGGCGGACTTGACCGTAATTTATTTTTGTGGGGAGCAAACGATCCCGATATATTTTTCACACACCGACTTATGCCGTGGCAGAAACAGAGAAGTCTTTCAAGAGTTTCCCAACCTTGAACATGACAAAGGGGACGCCCTCTCGCAGGGCGTCCCCTCTTGAAAAACAGTCCACCGGACTGTTTTTCAATTCACCCCTTGCCCAGGCGTGAAGGATTGGAGTTTTCGCCGTCTGCGGACGGCGACCAAAGGCTCTGCCTTTGGAAACCGCAAGCCTTTTGAAAAAGGCTTGACCTAAAACTGCTGTTTGCCCGACATAAGTTTCCTACGGCGGAGCGGCGGCGTGCCGCCGCTGTCAATCCGTAACTAATTTACTCAGGTCAATCAGTTCTATGGCTCGACCATAAATTTACTCGATGAACAAGAAATGAGTTTGTCATTTCTGCTTGCGGAGCGGCTCGCAGAGCCGCTCTCGACACTTTCTTACGCCCACCGACAGGCAAACTACCTATCGCGGAAACAGACTGCCCTCCACTATAAACAAAGCGAACGCAGTGAGCGACCCCGCGAATTGCCCGCGGGGGCACCCCCGCCCGCTATTTTATTCTTAGTTTCTTTTTTTTGTTGAAGTAAACTGCTGTAAGTACTCCTGCTGCCACAAGGGTAAGAGTAAATGAACAACATAACGCAATAACTACCTTCATAACATCAGGCTTTTCGGTTATCTTCAATTTTTCATA
>CANQAJ010000126.1 GCA_947589365.1 uncultured Clostridia bacterium
TAAGCATATTACCATCTCCTCGCTTTTATTATACTACTCTCGTCAAGCGTTAAGTTATTTTTATGGGTTGCTATAATCACATTTTTACTTGGTGTAATAGTTGCTTTGAGGGTAGTAGTTTTTCCCTTTTTGAGTGTTGCGGAAGTTCTGTTGAGTTTTACTTTTGTCGGGAGATTTTTAACCATAACTTTGCAAGTTGCTTTTTTGCCGTTGGTTGTCTTTACTGTAATAGTTGCAGTACCCACACCTTTAGCTGTGACTTTACCGTTTTTAACAGTTGCAACCTTGCTGTTTGAAGTAGACCATGTAACTGTACTGATAACATTTTTACTTGGAGTAACGGTTGCCTTAAGGGTAGTAGATTTGCCCTTGCCAAGTGTTGCGGAAGTTCTGTTGAGTTTTACTTTTGTCGGGAGATTTTTAACCGTAACTCTGCAAGTAGCCTTTTTACCGTTGGCTGTTTTTACGGTAATAGTTGCAGTACCTACACCTTTGGCAGTAATTTTACCGTTTGATACAGTGGCAACCTTTTTGTTGCTTGTTGTCCATGTCACTTTCTTATTTGTGGCAATACTCGGGTTCACTGTTGCCTTAAGCGTTGTAGTCTTGCCCTTGTTTAATGTTACAGATGTCTTGCTCAGCTTAACGCTTGTCGGGTTGACCGTCTTCGGGTTCTTTACAGTCACCTTACAGGTAGCTTTTTTGCCGTTTGCGGTCTGTACGGTTATTGTAGCCGTACCTGCGGCTTTGGCTGTTATCTTACCGTTTGATACCGTCGCAACCTTGCTGTTGCTTGTCTTCCATGTTACCTTTTTGTTTGTAGCATTACTCGGGTTCACTGTTGCCTTAAGCGTTGTTGTTTTGCCTTTTTCAAGGCTTACACTTGTCTTGTTAAGCTTTACACTTGTTACAGCTACAACAGGGTTCTTTACTGTTACCTTACAAGTTGCCGTCTTACCGTTGCTTGTTTTTACTGTTATTGTTGCCGTGCCTGCGGCTACAGCCTTAACTGTGCCGTTTGATACGGTGGCTACTTTTGTATTGGAGCTTGTCCATGTTACGCTCTTGTTTGTAGCATTGCTTGGTGTTATTGTTGCTGTAAGCTTTTCACTTTTTCCTTTTTCAAGGTTCAGGCGTGTTTTATTCAGCTTCACACCCGTTACAGCTACAACAGGGTTCTTTACTGTTACCTTACAGGTTGCAGTCTTACCATTGTTTGTCTTTGCTGTTATTGTAGCAGTGCCAGCGGCTACAGCTTTAACCGTGCCGTTTGATACGGTGGCTACTTTTGTATTGGAGCTTGTCCATGTCACGCTCTTGTTTGTAGCATTGCTCGGTGTTATTGTTGCATTAAGCTTTTCACTCTTGCCTTTTTCAAGGTTCAGGCCTGTTTTATTCAGCTTCACACACGTTACATCTACAACAGGGTTCTTTACTGTTACTTTACAGGTGGCTGTCTTACCGTTTCTTGTCTTTGTAGTTATCGTAGCAGTGCCTGCGGCTATGGCTGTTATCTTTCCATTTACAACTGTTGCAACCTTATTGTTGTCCGTTGTCCATGTTACTGTCTTATCTGTAGCATTATCTGGTGTTATTGTTGCCGTTAGTGTTTCAGTCTTACCCTTTTCAAGTGTTACACTTGTTTTATTCAGCTTCACTCCTGTTTCTTCTATTATGCTATCAACATCTACAAAAGGTATATCATTTCTTATGGCATATTTTTCGGCAATAGATCCGAACTTACCAAATATTATCAGATCGGTATGTAAGTATTTTTTAGCTTTTTCGTCCCAATAATATCCAAATGCATGTTCGTATATCTCCGTAACACTGTCAGGCATTGTTACGCTTGTCAGTCCGGTACAATTACAAAATGCCCAAACGCTTATCTCCGTAACACTGTCAGGTATTGTTACGCTTGTCAGTCCGGTACAACCGCTAAATGCATCATCGCCTATCTTCTTAACACCGTTTCCTATTGTTACGCTTGTCAGTCCGGTACAACCGCTAAATGCCCCAACGTCTATATACGTAACACTGTCGGGGATTGTTACGCTTGTCAGTCCTGTGCAACCGGAAAATGTCCAATAGTCTATCCCTGTAACACTGTCAGGTATTGTTACGCTTGTCAGTCCGGTACAATCCTCAAATGCATTACCGCCTATCTCAGTAACACTGTCAGGTATTGTTACGCTTGTCAATCCTTCGCAGCTGCCAAACGCATATTCACCTATTGATGTAACACTATCAGGTATCGTTACGCTTGTCAGTCCTGTACAATCGTAAAATGCATCCCAGCCTATCTCCGTAACAGGTTTTCCGTCAATTTTATCAGGTATAACAACATCACCGCCGTTTCCGGTATAATCTGTAATTGTCACACCGCCGTCCTCATTTTCTTTCCACTCAAAACCATCATCGGTTATTCCCTCGCTTGCCGCACTTGCGACAATTCCGCTCTGTGCCACCTCCGGCAAAACAGTAACAGCACTGCCGCCAATCACGAGAGCGGAAAGGGATATTGCCAAGATTTTTTTCATGCTCTTTTTTAAATCAACCATAATTTAACCTCCGTTTTATAAATTTCTAACAAAGTCATTTATCACGCCTTTTGCGTAAGACGCAAACGTCATTGCTATGATTGTATTATACAATTACATTTTATTTGTTTCAATACATTTTGAAAAAATTGTAAAAAAAATAGATATACTATGTATCTGACACAAACATAATACTGCATAGCAGATATAAAATCAATATATGGTATATCTGTTTTTGGGGTGATTTTATGGCAGTAAAAAGCGTATCTATACGTATCGAGGAGGAAATGCTGAGAAAGATCGGATATGTTGCGGATTATGAGGGCAGATCTGTGAACAGCCATATACTCGTGCTGATAAGGGAAAGCATAAAAAAATTTGAAGTGGAAAACGGAAAAATAGAGAACACAATACGTCCGGATATAAATGTTAAGCCGACAAGAAAAAATTGATATAATATTACATATTTTTCTTTTGCTTACCCACTTGACATAATGCGGCGAAAATTGTATTATATGTTTATAACTATATATTTAAATGCTATGAAAAGAAGGAGTAATACCCCTAAGCTGTGCAAAGAGAGCCGCCGCTGCTGGGAGTGCGGCCGCAGCCGGGTATGAAGGTAGTCTTGGAGCAGCATTGCAGAACATCGCAAAAGCGTCAGTAAGCAATGCCGTGTGCCGACCGTTATTCCGGCTGATATTCGATTGCGTTTGCAGTCCGATATGAATTTATGCCATATAAGAGTGGTACAGCGAAGACAATACCCGGCTTCGTCTCTTTGTCATAAGGAGATGAAGTCGTTTTTTCATCATTTAATAATTGGAGGAGATTTTTCAATGAAACTTAACGGCTCGGAAATAATAGCAGAATGTCTGCTTGAACAGGGAGTTGATACCGTATTCGGTTATCCCGGCGGTGCGGTTCTTAATATTTATGACGCACTCTATAAGTACAGCGATAGAATTACGCATATTCTTTCTTCACATGAACAGGGTGCCGCCCATGCTGCTGACGGTTACGCAAGAACAACGGGAAAATGCGGCGTTGTTATTGCTACCTCGGGACCCGGTGCAACTAACCTTGTGACAGGAATAGCAACCGCATATATGGATTCTATACCGATAGTTGCCATAACGGGTAACGTCACAAACGATCTGCTTGCCCGTGACAGCTTTCAAGAGGTCGATATCTGCGGAATATCTATGCCGATAACCAAACATAACTTTATTGTTAAAGATGTTAAAGACCTTGCAAATGTTATACGCAAAGCTTTCAGAATTGCAATGAGCGGAAGAAAAGGTCCTGTTCTTATTGATATTCCTAAAGATGTAACCGGGGCAATATGCGAATTTAAAGCTGTTACACCCGAGGTTATCGTTAATCCGACAGTATCGGATAAAACAGATTTTGAAACGGCATCGAAAATTATTGCAGAGTCAAAACGTCCTATGATATATATGGGCGGAGGCGTTGTAAGTGCTGATGCAGAAGAGGAACTTCTTTCCTTTGCCGAAAAAACAGATTGTCCGGTTGCAACATCAATAATGGGACTTGGAGGCTTTCCGGCTTCACATAGGCTTTTTATGGGTACGATAGGTATGCACGGCGGCTATGAAACAGGAAAGGCTACGGATAACTGCGATCTGATTATAACCATAGGTGCAAGATTTTCCGACCGTGTTGCCGGTGACAGAGAAAAATTCGGCAAGGATGCAAAAATTATTCAGCTTGATATAGATAAAGCGGAAATCAATAAGAATGTAAAGATAGATTCCTATATCCTCGGTGACCTCAAATCTACGCTCAAAACTCTTACAGACACAGTAGAAAAAGCAGATCATTCGGAGTGGATAGCACAGGTTAATGAATGGGGCAAAAACAGCAGTGTATCAGAAACACCGAAGTCTGACGAATACGCTCACCCTTATCATGTTATAGAAGCTGTAAGAGCAATTACAAAGGACAGCGATATAATAGTAACAGATGTAGGACAGCACCAGATGTGGGTATCGCAAAAATACCGCTTTGAAGAACCGAGGACATGGTGTACCTCCGGCGGTCTTGGCACAATGGGTTACGGATTAGGTGCGGCAATAGGTTCGGCCGTTGCACATCCGGAAAAGACGGTAGTACTTTTTACAGGTGACGGAAGTTTCCATATGAACCTCAATGAGCTTGCAACGGTTTGCTCGTATAAACTTAACATAAAGGTCATAGTTATGAATAATACCGTACTCGGAATGGTAAGGCAGTGGCAGAAGCTTTTCTACGGCAGACGTTTTTCACAGACCGACCCGCACAGAAAAACGGATTTTGCAAAACTTGCAGAGGCTTTTGGCATAAGGGGTATGAGAATACATAACGATGACGATGCGGAAGCCGTACTTGCTCAGGCATTTTCCACGAATGAGCCGGTTGTTATAGACTGCCGCATTTCACCGGATGAGAATGTTCTCCCGATGATACCTCCGGGAAAAACTGTTGATGATTTGATTACGGAAATGGAGTGATATAAATGGAAAATAAGCAGATAATAGGTCTTTTGGTGCATAACCACCCCGGCGTCCTGCTCAGGGTTACAAGTCTTATTTCAAGAAGAGGATTTAATATTGACAGTCTTACGGTCAGTCCGGCAGGCATGGACGGCTATTCAAGAATGACGATAAGAATAAACGGTGATGATGATAAGGTCGAGCAGTTCATAAGTCAGATGCTGAAAATTGTTGATGTAAAAAGAGCGGAGGTACTTCCGGAGGACGGTTCTGTCGCATCCGAGCTTATACTTATAAAGATAGGCACTGACGGTCACGATAATAATGAAATTATATCGGTGACAGCAAAATATCATGCGTCCCTTGTCAACATCGGAGAACATTCCATGACCTTTAGAGCAAGCGGAACACCGCATGAGATTGACACACTTGTGTCCGAGCTTGAGAAATACGGCATACTTGAAATGGCACGCACCGGCATTGCCGCCCTCGAAAACGGCGACAAGAAGCTGAGTGATTAATTGAATATTTTTGCCGCTCCGAAAAAAATCGGGGCGGCGTTTTGCATTTAACAGAGAAACGGTCCGACAAATTGCTGTCAGACCGTTTCTCTCATATCATCTATAATTTGTTGGATATGTGCTATTTTAACTCCGTTAAGTCCTGTTATTTCAACATATTTTTTATTATCAAGACCGAGAAGATAATCTGTGCTTACGGAGAAAAAGTCAGCAATTTTTATAAGCATATCAATTGACGGCTGTATATTATCGTTTTCCCAATTTGATACACTTTGTTTAGATACCGAAAGCTCCTTTGCGAGTGCCACCTGTGTTATATTGCGTTCTGTTCTCAGTTCCCTTATACGTTCGTTAAGCATTATCGGCATACTCCTTATAAGTCAAATATTACAATACAATTATATTAAAATTATTGACAAATATAAAATACTATGATATTGTATTATTGGACGTGAAACGCATATACGGTAAATATGCAGGTATATCCTTAGTGCATTGCAGCCCTTGTCGTTTCCCGTACGAAGTAATATTATTATATACAGGAGGTAAATAATTATGGGCAAATTGAAAAAGAGGGCAAAAAGAGTGTTAAGTGTTGCACTTTCTGCAAGTGTTGCTGCTTCTCTGGCCGGTACCGCAGCTTTCAGCACATCAGCATTGACAACAATCGAAGATCTTTGGGATGTATCATTAGGTGTTTGCGGTGTATTCACAGACAACTGGGGAGCAAGTGCCGACATTCCTATGACCTATCACAATGGTGTCTGGGAAGCTCGTATAGGGCTGGATGTTAAAGAGGATTATATTCAGGATTGGACCTGCGACGGTACCCCAACAGAAGAAGGTCGTGGTATTCAGTTCAAGATTCGTGTTAACAATGGCTGGGACGACAGCTGGGGTAACTATGATAACAAAAATGGGTCATGGAACAGCCAGTACAACTACGGTATTCCCGCATCAAAGGTTAAGGTAGGCGACCATATTTCTTTCACGGCATATCTTGACACAACCAAAAATGATCCTCTTGCAATCGCAGCAGGCGAAGTAGCTGAGGATGACGAGCCCGACTTCACGCTTCTTGCAGGTGGTGTAAAAGATCTTGAAATTAATCCGAAATTTGAATGGATAGAGGGATATGACAACGATATAACAATCACAAAGTACATTGGCGACAGCAGTGATGTAGCTATTCCCTCCGAAATATTCGGAAAACCGGTTACC
>CANQAJ010000127.1 GCA_947589365.1 uncultured Clostridia bacterium
ACCGGTATTGAGGCAACAAAAGCTGTACTCCCAAAAACCGAGGGTGAGGAGCTAAAGCACGAGCTTAACGAGCAGCTCTGCGATTATTCCGATGCGGCAGCATGGGCAGAAAAGGAAATAATCAAAGACGGGTCACTGCCAAAGGATCTGAACGTATTTGAAAAGGCAATGATGTGGGGATCTATCCAGCTTCATACGCTGACAGAAGTAAGTCCTGAGCATATAGCCGAAATTATGATAAACGGTACGACCATGGGTATAGTAGATCTTTCAAAGCACCTCGGCACCTGCAAGGATGCAGACGAGCACATTTATAAATATGCCGAGGACTTTATCAAAAAGGAAGAACACCATATTGAAAATCTCAAGGTATTCTTAAGAACCTTCTCGCCCGGCGGGGGAACCCCCGCGGGCAATTCGCAGGGTCGCTCACTTCGTTCGCTTTGATTATTGTGAACGGGTAGTGCGTTTCCGCGATAGGTAGTTTACCTGTCGGTATGCGGCAGAAAGTGTCGAGAAAGCCTCTTGCGAGGCTTTCCGCAAACAGAAATGACAAACTTATCGCTTGTTCATCGGGTAAATTAACGGTCGAGCCATAGACTGATTCGCCTGAGTAAATTAGTTACGGATCGACAGTGCCGGCACGGCACCGGCACGCCGCAAATGACAAACTCATCGCTTGTTCATCGGGTAAATTAACGGTCGAGCCATAAAGCAACTTGCCTGAGTAAATTAGCTACGAACTGACAGCGGCGGCACGCCGCTCGTTCATCGGGTAAATTAACGGTCGAGCCATAAAGCAACTTGCCTGAGTAAATTAGCTACGAACTGACAGCGGCGGCACGCCGCCGGCACGCCGCCGGCACGCCGCCGGCACGCCGGTGCAGGAATAACTTGCGTAGATTACGCATTATATTATAAGGGGTATATACTATCTCTTATTATATATTGTTACTATGCTAAAATCAAGGTTGTGATACGATGAAAAAGATTTTTTTTCGTGCTTTTCCCCTGCTTATTGCAATTATACTGCTTTTCGGCAGTGTTGCCACCGTTTCCGTACTTCAGAAACAAGATAATACATCTCAACCGGATAATAAAAATACTGACGTTTCCACTGTTTCTCAGGCAAGTAAAAGTGATACTAAAAAAAGTAAAAACAGCATAACAGAAGAAAATGAAATGCTTGCCGTCTGGGTTCCATATATGAGTATTGATATGACCGGTACGGACAGGAGTGAAAATACATATCGTAAAAAGATAGATAAAATCATGAAAAATATACATGATATCGGGGCAAATACAGTTATTTTTCAGGTTCGTCCGTTTTGCGACGCATTATATAAATCAGAGCTTTTCCCTACATCACATATAATAACAGGGATTCAGGGAGAAAAAACAGATTATGACCCGCTTGAAATTGCAATAGAACTTGCACGTAAATACAAATTGTCACTTCATGCATGGATTAATCCTCTGAGAATAAAGAGTAAGGAAGTACCCGAACCTCTTGCGGACGATAACCCGTATACAATATGGAAAAATGATGATATAAAGGAAAATGATCGGTATACGTTTTCAAGCGGCGATGGCATATATCTTAATCCGGCATATTCCGAGGTGAGAAAGCTTATTATTGACGGTGCAAGAGAAATTACGGAAAACTATGATATTGACGGACTTCAGATAGATGATTATTTTTATCCCGAAAACGGCGGGGATTTTGATAAAGAGGAATATAATTCATATAAAAAGGAAAGCGGTAAAGTACATCTGAGCCTTGAAGAATGGCGGCAGGAAAATATAAATATGTTGATTTCGGGAATGTACAGTGCCGTACATGAAAAGGATGGCTGTGTTTTCGGGATATCACCTCAGTGCAATACCGATAATGATTTAAAAATGGGTGCCGATGTATTTAAATGGTGTTCTTATTTCGGCTATGCAGATTATATATGCCCTCAGCTTTATATAAGCGAAAGTCATCCTACACTTCCCTATAAAACAGCAGCTGAGCAGTGGCGGAAAATGACTACACAAAAGAATATAAAACTGTACTTTGGTCTTGCACTGTATAAAATCGGAACAGACGCCGACAGCGGAACATGGCTTCTGAAAGACGATAATATACTCTCACAAATGAAGCTCGGAAGAGAAATAGGAGCGGACGGGTTTATGCTTTATTCATATGACAGTCTGCTTGATGAGGCTGCCGCAAAGGAGGTTGCTGCTATTGCCGGAAAATGACACTGTTGAAATAATAATAAAATACAGCGGAAATATAGTACAGCTCCGTGAACAGCTTAACAGCGAACCGTCTGTAACTGCCGTTGAGGATCTCGGACAAGGATTTGCAGTTGTGACCATATCTGCCGCTGCGGTTGATTCCCTTTATGAACTAACCGCTATAGAGGATATCGAACTTCCGAAGGAGTTATACATCAATAATTTGAATAATATGATTTCCACCTGTGTTGTAACCGCACAATCGGAAAACGGATACGGTCTTTCCGGACAGGGTGTTATTGTTGGTATTATAGATACCGGAATAGATTATACACACCCCGATTTCCGCACACCCGAGGGATTTACAAGAATAATTGCATTCTGGGATCAGAGCGGAAGCGGAAAGCCGCCGGACGGCTTCACCTTTGGAAGAGAATTTACAAGTGAGGAACTGAACGCCGCCCTTTCTTCACCCGATCCCATTGCCGTAACCGGTCAGCTTGATATAAAAGGACACGGAACGGCGGTTGCCGGTATTGCGGCAGGCGGAGGGATTTCCGACCCGTTTCAGATTGGCGTTGCTCCGAAAGCTGATATAATCGCCGTTCGTGTTCTGCCTGCCGGGAATGATTATTCAAGGTCAACGGAGCTTATGCGTGCAATAAAATATGTAATAGATAAGGCACGATTTTTCGCCGAACCTGTTGCAATCAACATAAGCTACGGAATGAATGAGGGGGCACATCTCGGTGATTCTCTTTTCGAGGAATATATTACCGCAATGAGTAACCTATGGAAAACCTCTATCATAATACCGACAGGTAATGAGGGCGGCTCGGGACATCATTATTTTGGCACAATCAGCAGCGGTGAGATAAAAAACGTAGAATTTTTCACAGCATCGGGTTTGAACAGATTTTATGTTTCTATGTGGAAAAATTTTACTGACAATATCAGTGTCGAGCTGATTCTTCCTGACGGAGCCACAACGGGAATAGTCACACAGGAAAACAAAATACGTACCCTCAATACAAGGGAACTAACGGTAAACGTAATATATAACCAACCGACACGATACAGTGTTTCTCAGGAGATATTCTTTGATATAAAAGCAGAAGAAGGTAATTTTATAAAGGCAGGAGTATGGCTTCTGCGGCTGAGAGCCGATTCC
This sequence comes from uncultured Clostridia bacterium, assembly GCA_947589365.1. Taxonomy (GTDB): domain Bacteria; phylum Bacillota; class Clostridia; order Oscillospirales; family Acutalibacteraceae; genus UBA1213. Next base: position 3,398 of record CANQAJ010000127.1, read on the forward strand.
ATTGTTGACGGACAATTCAATATCTGGCTCCCGACAGTTGAGGAAGTAACAACGGGAACATATTTTTCCGCCCCCGATAATTTCGGAACACTTACAATTCCGTCAACCTCAGCAAAGGTGATAAGTGTTGCCGGATATAATGATTCTCTTGACAGTGCGGCGGAATTTTCCGGCAGGGGTTTTGAGAATATAGCTTTGCCGATACCCGATATAACCGCTCCGGCTGTCGGAATATCGGCTCCGCGTATCGGAGGAGGCTATGACAGTTATACGGGAACAAGCTTTGCCGCACCGTTTGTAACCGGTACCGCCGCCCTTATGATGGAAATAGGAATTGTCAAGGGTAATGCCCCTTATATGTACGGCGAGCGTATAAAAGCTTATTTAAGACGTGGGGCGATACGATATGACGGTGTTAAATATCCGAATCCGATTTTCGGTTACGGGAGGTTATGTGCGGCGGCATCCATAGCGGAAATTCTGAAATGAAAAATATTACGGGGGTGATCTTATACCGGAATTAATGACTGATGAGGAGGATCTTCTTCCTCTTGACGAATTTGTAAAGCTTCCTACAACCGTGGATTTTCAAGCTCTTGCAACACCGACTTTTCTTGAGTATGCACAGCAGCGGCCGTATCTGCACCTCGGGACAAGGCTCGCCAATGATTATATTGTAGTATATACGAATGAAAGAAATATACCGCAGGTATACAGAGAGCTTGGCGGAGATTTCATGCTGTTTGCACCTAAAATAATGTCGCCTGTCGATATAAGCAGTAATGACAGTGCAGGTATAACAAGGGTTCTCGGTCAGCCGTTTCTTGATCTTACAGGTCAGGGAGTTATCATAGGTCTTGTTGATACGGGGATTGATTATACACTTGACGCTTTCAAGTATGAGGACGGTTCAACTAAGCTTCTCGGCTTATGGGATCAGACGATAAACGGCGAACATGACGAAAGTGTTTATTTCGGCTCAACATATGACAGTAATGCCATTAATGACGCACTTGCAGCCGACGATCCCCTTTCCGTTATACCGAGCATTGACGAGGACGGACACGGCACGTTCATGGCATCGGTTGCCGCTGCAAATACCAACGATAATTATATAGGTGCGGCACCGCTTGCAAATCTTATATGTGTAAAGCTTCGCAAGGCAAGGGAATTTTATATTGAAAAATATCTCCTTTCAAACGATAACCCCACTCTTTACGAAAGCTCCGATTTCCTTTTGGGAGTAAAATATATTCTCGATAAAGCACTCGAAATGCAGATGCCGGCTGTTATTATGATAGGAATGGGATCAAATACCTCGGCACATGACGGTAATACTCTTTTCGAGGATTATATTTCCTTTATATCTCAACGCACCGGCTTTGCCTTTGTTACAGCCGCCGGGAATGAAGCCAACGCAAAACATCACACACAAGGTAAAGTACCTGATGAGGGGACGGATACTATTAATATCAAGGTCGGAAAACAGGGGATTTCCTTTGGCACACTTATAATCAATCCCGCATTTGACAGAATTTCCGTAAGTGTTACATCTCCTACAGGAGAAGTAATGGCAAGAAAGCCTTTCAGAGCCGGTGAATCCTATTCCGAAAAGCTTATTCTTGAAGACACGACTATTATAATAAGATATACAAGAGATGTTACCGATACAATATGGGTAGGTCTTGACAAGGCAACCCAGGGCATATGGGAAATAACTCTCTACGGCGATGAGGTTATTGACGGAAACTATTGGGCATGGCTGCCGATAACCGGACAAGTTGATCCCTCGGTGGAATTTCTCAGTCCGATACCGGAATACACAATAGTCTATCCGGCTGCGGCGGCAAGAACCATTACCTGCGGTGCATATAACAGCTTTGACGGAAGCCTGCTTGTATCTTCGTCATGGGGACCGACAAGGCAGCCGAAAATCGCACCTGATTTTGTCGCACCGGGTGTACGTGTCGGAGGAATATATCCGGAGGGTACGGGAACTATGACAGGAACAAGTGTATCCGCCGCAATAACTGCCGGAGCCGCCGCACTGCTGCTTGAATGGGGTATCATTAAGGGAAACGCTCCCGGAATGAATGGGGATATCATACGGAACCTCTTTATAGGCGGTGCAATTCGTGAGCAGACTTTAGAATATCCCAACAATAAATGGGGTTATGGCAAGCTTAATCTTTATAATACATTTAATTTTCTGAGAGAAGGATAGGAGGAAATAGATGCCCATAGGTACACTTGTTGTTTCGACTTTTGATAATTCAATAGGCAGACCTGCACCCGATGTACAGGTCACAGTAAGAAATGCAGTCAGCGGAGAGGTTATTTCCAAGGGAGTAACAGACAGCGACGGAAAGCTCTCGCCTGTTCTCCTTTCCACACCACCGGAAGTATTGTCCACAACGCCTCCCGAAACCGTATCAGACCCTGAAAGTGAAATATCCCCCGATACCGAGGGTACCTCGCAAATCATTGCCCTTCCTTTCGGTGCATATGATATTACGGCTCAGAATACAGACGGGGATACAACCCGTATAGACAATGTACAGGTATATGAGGACACAACATCACTTCAGAATATTATTTTTCCGGGACAAAGTAATGATATTAATATCCCCAATCCTGCCATTATGGGAGGTATGCCCGAAAAAATACCGGAATCGGAAACAAAAAAATTACCTGATGCGGGGGGAACGGTTGTTCTTGCAAGACCCGTTGTACCGAGCATTATTGTTGTTCATGCCGGTGTCCCGAGTGATAGTTCCGCACCAAATTATACCGTAAGCTTTACGGATTATATCAAAAATGTTGCAAGTTCGGAAATTTTCGCTACATGGCCTCGGGAGGCCATCAAGGCTAATGTCATAGCCATTGTTTCCTTTACGCTTAACCGTGTATATACCGAATGGTACCGAGGAAAGGGGTATGATTTTACAGTAACAAATTCTACGGCATATGATCAGGCATTCACATACGGAAGAAATTTCTTTACTGAAATTTCCGATGTAGTGGACGAAGTTTTTACTATGTATATCACAAGGGAAAGCATATCCCAACCATTGCTTGCTCAATACAGTGACGGAATCAATGTTGTGCGTGACGGTTGGCTTAGTCAATGGGGGTCAAAGGAGCTTGCGGATCAGGGGTATTCCGCACAAAGAATTTTACAGACCTATTACGGAAGGAACATTGTCATAAGGCAGGCTGAAAGGGTTGAGGGAATACCATTATCCTTTCCCGGAGTATTAAGTGCAGGCTCAAGCGGAAGCAATGTCCGTGTCTTACAAAATCAGCTTAATGCAATTTCCGACAACTATCCGCTTATACCGAAGCTTGCTGTTGACGGCATATACGGTCAAAATACCGA
>CANQAJ010000128.1 GCA_947589365.1 uncultured Clostridia bacterium
GTTTTTTCAAAGCCCTATTTGAACCACCTGAAAATCTTGAAATTGGTGGTAATATTTTATCAAGATCTGTACCTGTGGTTTTTATCCCACCATCTCTGAATGAGTTTTCTATAAATTTTTGAGTTTCATCGTATTTTAATTTTTCATCTTTGATGATTGTTTCTAAGTCCTGTTCTTTTTGATTATTGACAAAGTCTTTCCAGTCCTTTTCAACATCTGTTTTTACTGTCATTTGGTCGACAAATCCCTCAATTAGAGCTTTTTTACTGCGCAGCTCAATACTCGCATTTATTGATTTGTTAATATTAGCAAGAATCGTTTTGTCCTCACAGTTCGATTTATGGTATTTGGTGACAAGCCATAAGATATAATCTATATTGACCTCAATCTGCTTAATAAGTTCAATTTCAAAGACAATGTCATCGTTAATTCGTTCTTTTTCAATGTCACTTTTTTTAGAGTAATTTTGATATAGGTCAATATAAATGCTTTGATAATCCTGTAAATCTCTATCATATACAGAATTATCACTTTCAAAATCATCAAAACATCTTAAAATATTTCTTAATTTCAAAATGCGACCAAACAGTTTAATAAATTCTTTTTCGGTATCTTCGCCAACAATTTGACTACTTATCGGAAATTCATTCATAAGTCTGGCTACAAGCTCGTTATAACCTTCAATATGTTTTCCATTATCATCTTCATAGCCATTCATGTATTCATTGTAAGTTTTTAGAATAACCATACCTTTTGCGTTTTTGTCTCCAAAAAGTGCCAAGGCGTTATTGGTGGCTGTTTCAAGATTTCTAAAACAAACAATATTTCCAAATGTTTTAACCGAGTTTAAGATACGATTGGTACGGGAAAATGCTTGTATCAGACCATGATCTTTTAAATTTTTATCCACCCACAAGGTATTGAGGGTAGTTGCATCAAATCCTGTTAAAAACATTTTTACCACGATTAGCAAATCAATCTCACGATTTTTCATTCGCAATGAAACGTCTTTATAATAGTTAGGAAATTTATCAGCAGATGTATCATAGCTAACATTAAACAGCTTATTATAATCATCAATGGCTCTGTCAAGAAAATCCTGTGAAGTCTGATCAAGACCGCTTGTGTCAAAATTTTCATCTTGCAAGATATCGTCCGGATCTTCCTCGTTCGGAGTAAAACTGAATATTGTGGCAATGTTTAATTTATGACCTGTTTCCTTCATTTGTTTATTAAATTCATTGTAATATGCAATTGCAGCCGGAATAGATGCGACCGCAAAAATCGAATTAAAACCATTTACTTTTGCAGTTGTTTTTTGCTCTGATACAGTGTTATTCTTGGACTTTGCCATTTTTTCTACATTCGTTATCACCTTATGATCATAAAAGGAATGGTTTTGATTGCGATAAGTTTTTTGCTCAAAATGTTCAAGAATGTATTGTGTAATCTCAGACACTCTTTTAGGATCGAGCAAGGCATTTTCACGGTCAATTGCCTTTACTTGCTTGTCATATAAAAACTCAGATTTTTTAATCGTGTCGATATAATCGATTCTAAAAGGCAATACATTTCCATCTTGAATAGCATCTACAATAGTGTATGTGTGCAAAGCTCTTACTTTGTCCCCGTTTTCATCCGGTTCACCACCAAAAACCTGTGCTGTAGTACGCATATTCGGAGCATTGGAACTGTTCGAGTTTATCGCAAAAATAGGGGTACCGGTAAAACCGAAAATATGATAATTTTTAAAGTGCTTTGTAATCGACTTGTGCATATCTCCAAACTGAGAACGGTGACATTCATCGAAAATCATAACAATATGTTTTTTATAAACTTCATGTTCTTTGTTCTTAGATATGAATTTATCTAACTTTTGAATGGTTGTGATGATGATTCTTGCATTATCATCTTCCATTTGTTTTTGCAGAATTTTAGTAGATGTGTTGCTGTTGGCAGCACCTTTTTCAAATCTGTCATATTCTTTCATTGTTTGATAGTCAAGATCTTTTCTGTCTACAACAAACAATACTTTATCAATAAAATTCAATCCTTGAGCAAGCTGTGCGGTTTTAAAACTGGTTAAAGTCTTGCCGCTTCCGGTGGTATGCCAAATGTAACCTCCTGCCTCTTTTCTGCCGGTTTTTTTGAGATTGGTAGAAATGATAATGCGGTTTAGAATTTTTTCAGTTGCCGCAATTTGATAAGGTCGCATTACCAATAATAAATTTTCTGAGGTGAAGACGCAGTAACGAGTCAAAATATTAAGCAAGGTATGTTTTGCAAAAAAAGTTTTTGTAAAGTCCACAAGATCCGGAATAGTGCGGTTTTTCTCATCTGCCCAATAGCTTGTAAATTCAAAGCTATTAGAAGTCTTTTTCTTTTTTGAGGCGTTTTTCTCTGCATTATCTTTGATATGTTGGAATCTTGTTGTATTAGAATAATACTTCGTATGCGTACCATTGGAGATTACAAACAACTGTACATACTGATACAATCCGCAGCCTGCCCAAAAACTGTCACGCTGGTATCGATTAATTTGATTAAACGCTTCCCTAATTGAATTCCCTCGTTTTTTAAGCTCAATATGCACCAACGGCAATCCGTTTACCAAAATCGTTACATCATAACGTGTATCATGCTTTCCGCCGTTTTCTTCATACTGATTTATTACTTGCAAATGATTGTTGTGAATATTGGTTTTGTCTATCAGCTTGATGTTTTTTACATAACCGTTATCAAGGGTAAGGTTTTGCAGATAATCTTCCTGTACCTTACGGGTTTTCTCTACAATACCGTCATTTCCGTTTGAAATAACGCTGTTGTAAAAGTCGTTCCACTCTTTATCGAAAAAGGTGTAGTTATTCAGTTTTTCAAGCTGGGTACGGAGATTGTCAATTAAGTCCTGTTCGCTTTTTATAGTAATGTATTCATAGCCCTGACTGACAAGGCGATTTATAAAATCCTGTTCAAGCGCTGCTTCGCTTTGGTAGTCGGTGCTTTTTCTTTTTTCAGGTGTGTACTCAGCCACCACCGTACTCTCAGTAGAACTTGCCACAATTTTAAAGCTATTCATCTTCCAATGCCTCCTTTTTCTTAAAAGCCAAAAGTTTATCTCGATAATATTCATATTGCTTTTGTCTTGCTTCTATTTCAGCAGGCAAGCCTTTTGTTATGTCATTGCAAAGTGTATCAAAGCGGTCAAGAATATCAACTATGCGTTGTTGCTGTTCGATTGTAGGTAAAGGAATTACAATATTATTCAAAGAATATGGAGTTACTTCAATTACTTTTGTACCATGAGCTAATCTTCTTTTTTGAGCAAAAAACATTGATGTATGAAAATAGTAAGATAAATATTTTGGGTCTTGCTCATGATGAATAATGGCGGTATGTCCGCTTACTGCAATTTCATTCCCTCCAAGCCATGCCACACATTTACATACATCTTCTATATTTTCACTTGTAACTGCCATTATAATATCATTTGTTGAAGCCTTTTTAGATTTTGCAGCTAAAGCATCCGGTATATTCGTTAATGTGTCATAACAATAAGTTCCATAATATGTATATATCTGACCATAGTGAATACAAGGTGTTCCCTCACTTTTTACAAAATCTTTCTTTTGAAAATTACCACCCCGTGAAATTGTAGCAATATCTCCAAGTTTAACCATTGTTACCCCGTCTCCAAAGGTAAGCAATGCATCTCTATAATACTCATACTGCTTTTTTCGTGCTTCAAGTTCCGCAGTGAGTTCCGCAGTGAGTTCCGTAAATTTATCCAGTATACGAACAATCTCCTCTTGCACAGGTAAAGGCGGAATGGGGATTTCAAATTTGGAATATTTTTCAATCCATTGACGAGTATGATCTACAGGAGCATATTGTATGTTTTTCATTACATGATATAAATATCTAAAATTCGCATCGTGAGATCTTTCCTTTTTTAACCTTAACATCTTCATTGCAGAAGATTTAACTTTGAAATTAAAGTCTACCCAATGAAAAGAAGTAGTAAAATCATCAAAAATGATAACTGGATTTTCTTTTGATGCCTCGAATATACCCGTAGTCTCATTAGTATAGCCCAAAATGAAGGATTGCCCCGCCGTCAATACAGGAATTTTAAAATCGTCATCATATTTTGTATCTCTTACAATATATTTGGTAGGTTGTTTATAATCCATCACTGTGTATAAAAAATCATATTCTACACCATCTGGACAAAGTTCATTTATCATTTGTTCTAATTTACTCATTTTTCTCACGCCTCTCTTTGCCCAATCTGAAACTACTTGCATTTTCATTCTTATTATATCTGACTCATCTGTATTTGCTCCAATATCTTTATATCTAATTTTTGTTTTGGGCAAGAACATACCACAATACCCTTTAAAGCATGGAGTATAATCACTTCCATCTGCACAAATGATTTTATTATGGTTATTACTTGGTTCTTCCCCTAACCTTAAACTAACCTGACGTAATGAGAGTTTTTTAAACCCTTTTTCAAAAAATAAATAGTTTATACCACCTTTTCTTTGTTCCGATTCATACGCAAGACAATCCGGATGTTTATAAGCTATTGTATCAATAATACTAATTTCGTTTGAGTCTAAATTCAAATCACTGTTTCGCTTTCTTATTATTTTGTTGATTCCAATATCTCTGCCATCAATAATATACAGCGGTTCTGGTGGATATACAGTTGGTATATAACTGCTTCCATCATCATATGCCCAAAAAGTGATATAGTTTTTGCTATGATGCCAACGATAGTATTCTGCTTGTGCGGTTTGAGGTGAATCAGACCAATATGATACTTTTTGACCGGGAAAAATATCAGAATACCGATTTCCTTTTTTATTCATACGCAGATTTCCGCAATGAAGTTCTATCATACTTTTTTCGTAAAAATCATCAATAAATGGAATTCGCCTAAAAAAATCGAATGAAGTTGCTTCATAAATAGGCAATGTTTTATGCTTTAAAATTGAAGCACCAAGTTCTTGATTCGGAAAATTACCAATCATAGTTTATCCCTCAATCTCCTTAATGATCTTATCAATCTCATCTCTCAAAACCTGCTCCCTTGCAACAATCTCCCTGATCTCAGCGTTGAGCTTAACAATATCGACAACCTCACGAGTATCCTCCTGCTCAACATATGTTGAAACAGAAAGATTGTAATCTGCATTTTCAATATCCTCCTGTTTAACAAGAGCAGTAAAATACTTTTCCGTCTTTCGATTGATATAGGCGTTTAATATATTCTGAATGTTATTAGGCTCGTTGCTTGCAGTTCCGTCACCCAATTTATTGCTGTTGGTAGACTTGACAAATTCTTTTGATGCGTCAATAAACAAAGTTTTGTTGTCAATTTTAGATTTTTTGAGAACCATAATGCAAGTTGCAATACTTGTTCCATAAAAAAGGTTATCAGGTAACTGAATGATACATTCGATATAGTTATTATCAATCAAATATTTTCTGATTTTCTGTTCTGCTCCCCCACGATACATAATACCGGGGAAACAGACAATAGCCGCTGTTCCATTTGTAGCAAGCCAACTAAGACAATGCATAATAAAAGCAAAGTCCGCTTTTGATTTAGGGGCTAATACACCGGCAGGAGAGAAACGAGGGTCGTTTATTAGTATTCCGTTGTCAGCACCTTCCCATTTAATAGAGTACGGCGGATTTGAAACTATAGCTTCAAACGGTTCTTCATCCCAATGTTTGGGATCTGTCAAAGTATCACCGTATTCAATGCTGAATTCATCGTAATCTATGTCGTGCAGGAACATATTGATACGGCAAAGGTTATAAGTTGTGATGTTGATTTCCTGACCGAAAAATCCATTGCGGACATTATCTTTGCCAAGAATTTTTGCAAACTTCAAAAGTAACGAGCCGCTGCCCACCGCCGGATCATACACTTTATTGACTTCTGTTTTCATTTTCCCATTATTATCAAGGAGTGAAATTTTTGTCAAAAGCTCGGATACCTCTTGCGGCGTGAAAAATTCGCCGCCACTTTTGCCAGCATTAGAAGCATACATCCCCATCAGATATTCATAGGTGTCCCCAAAAGCATCAATGGAATTATCCTGATAATTACCGAGATCCAAATCTCCAATAACGGTGATTAACTTTTTAAGTCTTTTGTTTCTTTTTATTACTGTTGACCCAAGTTTGTTGCTGTTCACATCTATATCATCAAACAAACCTTTGAAATTTTTTTCGCTTTCGGTGCCTATAGCAGTCGCTTCAATATTTTTAAAATTCGTTTGCAATATTTCGTTTAGGTTTTCGTCTAAATCAGCAACTTCCACTTCTTTTCCGTCTTTTTCTGCTTTATCTTTTGCATCTTTATCAGCTTTTTTAATTCTGTTTAATAAATTACCAAACAATTCACTTGGTAAGATGAAAAATCCCCTTACCTCTACCATATCAGCCTTAGCACTTAGAGCTTCTTCATCACTGATTTTGGCATAATCAAAATCGGTATTTCCCGCAGCCCATTCGCCTTTATTTAGATAGTTTGTAAGATTTTCGGATATATATCTATAAAACAGCATACCTAAAACATATTGTTTGAAATCCCAACCGTCGACACTTCCTCTAAGTTCATTTGCAATTGCCCATATTGTACGGTAAAGTTTTGTTCTCTCTTGTTCTCTTTTATTATCACTCAT
>CANQAJ010000129.1 GCA_947589365.1 uncultured Clostridia bacterium
CCCTTAATTCCGGCATCGGCAACTATGGCATATTTGCTGAAATGGTCGGTTATGAATGTAACATATTCGCCATCATAGCTGCTTTGCATTTTTTCGGTTGAGCCATCGTCATTTATGCGGTATACCTCTATATTTTCACCGCCATCTTTATATGGTATCTTAACGACAACATTACCGTTCGGCTGAACCTTTACACCGTTTTCAGTCAAAGATATATCGTAATATGCACAAGCTTTCTTGCCGCTGATTTGTACATTCCCCGGTTTCAGTTCAGATACTTCAAACTTTATATTTTTACCTATATCGCCGGTTACCGTAATATTTGTCTCTGTGTCTGACAACTCTTTATCCATAGCTACAAAAGGTATGCCATTTCCTTTTGCGTATTTCTCTGCGGCAGAGCCAACCTTGCCAAATATTATCAGATCGGTAAGTAAGTGTTCTCCAGTATTTTCGTCCCAATAATATCCAAACGCATCATTGCCTATACTCGTAACACTGTCAGGTATTGTTACTCTTGTCAGTCCTGTGCAATCCTCAAACGCACTATGTTCTATCTCTGTAACACTGTCGGGTATTGTTACACTTGTCAGTCCTATGCAATCCTCAAATGCATAATAACTTATTGATGTTACACTATCAGGAATACTTATACTTGTAAGAGCTGTACAACCATTAAATGTATAACTGTCTATTGATGTAACACTGCCGGGTATCGTTATGCTTGTCAGTCCTGTGCAACCATAAAACGCTCCCCAACCTATTGATGTAACACTGTCGGGTATCGTTACGCTTGTCAGTCCTGTGCAAACCTCAAATGCATGATCACTTATTGATGTGACAATGGTAGAAATTGTATAAGATCCCTCGAATCCCTCGGGGCAAAGTATCAGTTCCTTTTTATCCTTATTAAAAAGTACTCCGTTGTCACTGCTGTAATATTCATTATCCTCACTTACATTGATATCTGTCAGTTCTGTACAACCGTAAAATGCATCATAACCTATTGACTCAACACCTTTGCCTATTGTTACGCTTGTCAATCCCGTGCAACCCTCAAATGCATAATGACTTATTGATGTTACACTGTCGGGTATCTCATAAGAACCTTTAAATCCTGCGGGGCAACATATCAGTTCCTTTTGCTCCTTGTCCAAAAGTACTCCGTTGTCACCGCTGTAATATTCATTATTCGCACCTACATTGATACCTGTAAGTCCTATGCAATGCCCAAAAGCCCAATCACCTATTGATGTAACACTGTCGGGTATCGTTACACTTGTCAGTCCTGTGCAACCCAAAAACGCATAACCATCTATTGATGTGACACTGTCAGGAATACTTACGCTTGTCAGTCCTGTGCAATCCTCAAACGCACCACTGCCTATCGATGTAATACTATCAGGTATACTTACACTTGTCAGTCCTGTGCAACCTTTAAATACCACAGAATATATTGATGTGACACTGTCAGGTATATCTATGCTTGTTAGTCCTGTGCAATCCTCAAACGCACTATCGCCTATATATGTAACACTGTCGGGAATACTTATGCTTGTAAGTCCCGTACAACCTTCAAATGCAGAACCTCCTATTTCGGTAACACTGTCAGGTATATCTATGCTTGTCAGTCCTTTACAATCGTAAAATGCACCATTGCCTATATATGTAACACTGTCAGGAATACTTATGCTTGTAAGTCCCGTGCAACCTTTAAATGCATCATTGCCTATCGACATAACACTGTCAGGTATGGTTACTCTTGTCAGTCCTGTGCAACCATTAAATGCTCTCTCACTTATTAATGTGACACTGTCAGGTATAGTTACGCTTGTTAGTCCTGTACAATCTCGAAATACACCAAAAAAGATTTTAAAAACTCCATGTGCCTCACTGCCTATTGTCGTTACACTGTCGGGTATTGTTACGCTTGTCAGTCCGGTACAACCGAAAAATGCACCGTCACCTATTGATGTAACAGTGTCGGGGATTGTATAAGAGCCTGCGAATCCATTAGGGCAAAGTATCAGTTCCTTTTGATCCTTATCGAAAAGTACACCGTTGTCACTGCAGTAATTTTTATTATTTGAACTTACTTCAATACTTTTCAGTCCTGTGCAACCGGAAAATGCAGCAATATCTATTAATGTAACACTGTCTGGAATACTTACTTTTGTCAGTCCTGTGCAATTACTAAATGCATACCGTCCTATTGATGTGACACTGTTAGAAATACTTACACTTGTCAGTCCGGTGCAATCTTCAAATGCAGAATAGTCTATCACCGTAACACTGTCGGGAATACTTACGCTTGTTAATCCTGTGCAACCAGAAAATGCAGAACTGCCTATTGATGTGACAGTATCGGGAATGGTATAAGAGCCTGCAAATCCCTTGGGACAAAGTATCAGTTTCTTTTGATCCTTATCTAAAAATACTCCGTTGTCACTGCTGTAATTTTTATTACCTGAACTTACCTCAATACTTTTCAGTCCTGTACAACCCATAAATGCATTGCTGTCTATTGATGTGACACTGTCAGGGATACTTACGCTTATCAGTCCTGTGCAACCATAAAATACAGAATTGCCTATTGATGTGACACTGTCAGGAATACTTACGCTTATTAAGCCTGAGCAACCACTAAATGCATAATCACTTATCTTCGTAACACCTTTTCCTATTGTTACGTTTGTCAGTCCGGTACAACCTCGAAATGCAGAACTGCCTATCTCAGTAACAGTCTTTCCGTCAATCTTCGACGGAATAACTACACTACCGCCCTTACCGGTGTAGTTTGTAATTGTTACACCACCGCGTATATTTTCTTCCCACGCAAAACCCTCAGCAGTTGTTCCCTCGCTCAACGCACTCGCCAATATCCCACTCTGTGCCACCTCCGGCAAAACCGTAACAGCACTGCCTCCAAACATGAGTACGGCAAGGGAAACAGCACAGATTTTCTTCATACACTTTTTTAATTTTTCCATAATCTAACCTCCAACTTTAAAAATCGTTATATAGTCTTCCTAACGCAATAGTTTTATCACAGTTTATCTATCATTCCTGCATCAAACCTCGATATCATAAGTGCATCGGCAATATTAACCTCGCCGTCACCGTTTACATCAGAAACTGCAAGCTGACCTCCATCAAGTTCAGCCATTCCTGCATCATAACGGGATATCATAAGTGCATCAGCTATATTTACCTCGCCGTCATTGTTGGTGTCGCCCTCAATACCACCATCGGTAACTATGGCATATTTGCTGAAATGGTCGGTTATGAATGTAACGTACTCGCCGTCATAGCTGCTTTGCATTTTCTCGGTTGTTCCATCGTCATTTATGCGGTACACTTCTATATTTTCACCGCCATCTTTATATGGTATCTTAACGACAACATTACCGTTCGGCTGAACCTTTACACCGTTTTCAGTCAAAGATATATCGTAATATGCACAAGCTTTCTTGCCGCTGATTTGTACATTCCCCGGTTTCAGTTCAGATACTTCAAACTTTATATTTTTACCTATATCGCCGATTATCGTTACATTCGTTTTAAAATCTTTCAATTCCTTGCCAAGAACCACAAATGGTATTCCATTTTCCATAGCATAGCTTATGGCATAGCTGTTTTTATAACCGTAAATAACAAGATTATCACAACCGTAAAATACATCATCACAGCTTATCACCTCAACGCTCTTAGGTATAGTCATACTTGTCAGTTCTGTGCAATCGTAAAATGCATAACTGCCTATTGATATTACACTGTCAGGAATAGTTACGCTTGTCAGTCCCGTGCAACCGTAAAATGCATAACTGCCTATTAATATTACACTATCAGGAATAGTTACGCTTGTCAGTCCTGTACAACCGTAAAATGCACCATAATTTATTGATATAACAGTAATGGGAATTGTATAAGATCCTATAAGTCCACTCGGACAACATATAAGGTTTGTCTGAGTCTTATTCAAAAGCACTCCGTCGTCACTGCTGTATTTTTTATTATTTGAACTTACTTCAATTCTTGTCAGACCTATACAACCGAAAAACGCACTATCTCCTATTGATTCAACACTGTCAGGAATACTTACACTTTTCAGTCCTGTGCAACCGTAAAATACACCACTGCCTATCGATGTGACACTATCAGGTATACTTGCACTTGTCAATCCTGTGCAACCACGAAATGCACTATATTCTATTGATGTTACACTGTCAGGAATACTTACGCTTGTCAGTCCTGTGCAACCACGAAATGCATCATAACCTATTGATGTGACAGTAGTGGGAATTGTATAAAATCCTTTAAATCCCTCGGGGCAAAGTACCAGTTTCTTTTGATCCTTATTCAAAAGTACTCCGTTGTCACTGCTGTAATTTTCATTTTTAGAGCTTACGTCAATACTTGTAAGTCCTGTGCAACCCTTAAATGCATCAACGTCTATCCATGTGACACTGTCAGGTATACTTACGTTTGTCAGACCGGTACAACCGGAAAATGCACCACTGGCTATAAAAGTAACACTATCAGGTATAGTTACACTTGTCAGTCCGGTACAACGGTAAAATGACCCCCAGTCTATCGTCGTAACACTGTCAGGTATTGTTACACCTGTCAGACCGGTACAACCGTAAAATGCATATTCGCGTATTGTCGTTACACTGTCAGGTATATCTACACTTGTCAGTCCGGTACAACCGCTAAATGCATACTCATATATTGATTCAACACTGTCGGGTATTGTATATTCACCATTTCTACCTGCCGGATAACACTCCAAAACCGATTTGTCTTTATTAAACAATATTCCGTTTTCTGATGAATAGTTTTCGTTATTTTCATCTGCATTAATGTATGTAAGTTCTGAACAATTTGCAAAGGCACGAGGATTAATAAAGCTAACACTGTCGGGAACAGTTACGCTTGTCATTTCTTTACACCCCAAAAATGCACAAATACTTATTTTTTCAACACTGTTAGGTATCGTATATGTACCTTTTTTACCTACAGGATAACGTATTAAAATATTTTTATCTTTATTAAATAAAACTCCGCTTTCAGATGAATAGTCTTTATTATTGCTGTCTACGCTTATGCTCGTCAATCCCGAACAATAATCAAATGCTCCGGAATCTATAAATTCAACACTTCCGGGAATAGTTATACTTGTTATTTTTTTACAGCCCAAAAATGCATTCTCATCTATTTCAACAACACTTTTACTGTTTGTTTCCAACGGTATGATCACATCGGAAGAAGTACCTGCATATTTTGAAAATATAACAGTACCGTCCAAATTATCAATAAACTCAAAATCACCATCTACAAAACTAATATACTTAAAAGTAATATTTGTACCTATTGTATACAATTCCGCATAAGAACCTACTTTGCCGTAAATTGTACGTAGAGCATAACAATTATCAAATGCAGTCGGATCTATGTATGTAACACTGCCCGGAATGACTATGCTTTTCAATTTCTTGCAATTTGCAAATGCACTCTTGCCTATCGACCTTACATTGCTCCCTATTGTTATGCTTGTCAGTTCTGTACAACCACCAAACGCAAGTTCACCTATTGTTTTGACACCGGTTCCCATTGTTATACTTGTCAACGATAGGCATAACTCAAACACCCTCCATCCTATTTCACTGACACCATTTCCTATTGTTACGCTTTTCAGCCCCGTACAGCCGGAAAATGCAAAACTTCCCATTGATTTAACACTATCGGGAATAGTTACACTTGTCATTTTTATACAGCCAAAAAATGCGTAACCATCTATTGTTTTAACACTGTCGGGAACATCATAACTACCCGATCTTCCGGCAGGATAATAAAATAATATTGTTTTATCTTTACTAAATAAAACACCGTCTTGTGAAGAAAAGATTTTATTATTACTGTTAACATTAAAACTTTCCAATTTCGTGCAAGCACAAAATGCAAAATCGCCTATTCCTATAACACTTTCCGGTATATCTATGCTTGTCAGTTCCGTACAATTGTCAAATGCATCTTTGCCTATCGTCTCAACACTATTTCCCATTGTTACACTTGTCAAATTACTGCAAAATCTGAATGAATACGAACCTATGTTTGTAACGTTATCGGAAATAGTTATGCCTGTCAATATGTCACAACTCAAAAACGCACTATCGCCTATCTCTGTAACAGCCTTTCCATCAATCTTATCAGGTATAACAACATTTCCGCCTTCTCCGGTGTAGCTTGTAATTGTTACACCACCGCGTATATTTTCTTCCCACGCAAAACCCTCATCAGTTGTTCCCTCGCTCGCCGCACTCGCCAATATCCCACTCTGTGCCACCTCCGGCAAAACCGTAACAGCACTACAACCAAGCATAAGTACAGCAAGGGCAGTTGCACAGATTTTCTTCATACACTTTTTTAATTTTTCCATAATCTAACCTCCAACTTTAAAAATCGTTATATAGTCTTCCTAACGCAATAGTTTTATCACAGTTTATCTATCAGTCCTGCATCAAATCTTGATATCATCAGTGCATCGGCAATATTAACCTCGCCGTC
>CANQAJ010000130.1 GCA_947589365.1 uncultured Clostridia bacterium
CGAAGGAGTCGTGTCGGAAGATGAATCCGAGGGAGTCGTGTCGGAAGAAGGATCCGAGGGAGTCTCGTCGGAAGAAGAATCCGAGGGAGTCTCGGATTTCAGCGAAACATTTACGGTCAGGGTGTCACTTTGCTCCGACGGAAGAAATATATCCGTTTTTTGAGTGTCACCGGAAATCTCTGCGTTATCGGAAACGGAGATCTTGTAATCAACGCCGTCTATATCATAGTAGTTGGCGTTTTTTACTGTCGCCGTTACCGCTGTCTGTCTGAGACTCGGCGGTAAGCTCGCCGCTGATACCGTAAGATACTGTCACAGCAGACACTGTTGTAGAGCCTGCGAAAAGCATAGCAGAAACGATAATCAGAGGAGCTGTAATATTAGCCAATTTTAATTTTGCTTTTTTCGTCATGTTCTCATCATCCTTTCAAAATTAATTAAAAATCGCAGTATCATGGGTTTTCAAGTATAATACCACGATAGAAATATAATAACATAATTTTGATATTGAGTCATTTTGCCGCTTTATGGCAAGGAAAAAAATAATAAAATATTGTAGATAATGAACAATTTATAGATACAGTATTCATATTATATATAAATTGCCGATAAATCTGATTTTGGCAGAAAAATAAAAGCTCTTGACCGCCTTTAGTTGCAGTCCGTAAGCTGCGAAAATCCTCTGAGTTTCAAAGTGCGGAAAGGGATGGGCTGTCTCAGTGAGAAAGGCGGCGACCAAAAAAACAACAGCCGGACTATGAAAAAATCCGACTGTTGCTGTAAAATAGCAAGATCTCGCAGTATGCATTTTTCGTTGTGTGCCGAAAAGCTGTTGGCACAGATGAGTAATTTTCTTTATGAAAACGGGGAAATATATTGTGTCAAGTTTTATTATACACCATCAGAATTGTTTTGCAAAAAAATTTAATAATTTCAGATATTCAATCCTCCGTCTTTTTGGCGTATTTCTTTCCGAATATTATAACCGCCGCCCCATATGCGACTGTTAAAACACCCCCGATTATATAGCTTGCTATCCACGGCAGATTGAATCCGATCTCGGCGTTCAATATAAAACTCGATATAATGAACATATAAAACATTCCGGGGATAAGTGACAAAAGAAACGGCTGCTTGTGCTTTATCATATAAATCGCAATCATGGCGAACGCAAATACAGCAATAGTCTGATTTGCCCATGCAAAATACCGCCACAGTATATTGAAGCCGTCTGAGTTCATTTTTGAAAATACCAGCAGGGCAGCAACCACAAAAAATATTACGAGCGATACGAACAGCCGGTTGCGTTTTTTCGACTGATCAATGTGCAGTGCATCCGAGGTCATAAGGCGAAGCGACCTCAACGCTGTGTCGCCTGACGTGATAGGCAGTATTATAACTCCGGCTATCGCAATTATTCCTCCGATGGGACCCAATAAATTAGTGGCAACGATACCAACAACATTGGTAGCCGGTGTATCGGCTCCGGCAAGACCGAGGTTCATAACTCCCATGGCCGCAGCCGCCCAAATCATGGCTATAAATCCCTCAAGTATCATCATATTGTAGAATGTCATGCGTCCCTCTTTTTCATGCGACATCGTACGCGAAATCAGGGTCGACTGTGTGGAGTGAAAGCCCGAAACTATTCCGCAAGCAACGGTTACAAAGAATATCGGTATAAAATGAAGTCCCTTAGGGTGTACGCCGGAAACACCGACATTCCACAGCTCGTCAAGCGGATAACCGTTTACAAACAGACCTATAAATACGCCTATTGCGGACAAAATAAGAATACCGCCGAAAATCGGGTAGACTCTGCCTATGATTTTATCAATGGGGAAAAGGGTTGCGACAATATAATAAACAAAAATCGCACCGTAGACTATCCATATAATCGGGCTTGAAATGCCGCTGTCTGCATTTAATATCTGGGTAACGAATAAGTCGCCGGGTGTGTATATGAAAACAGCACCGACAAGCAACATTAAAATGCAGACGAAAACATTGTATATAAAATACATATGCTTGCCTACATACTTTCGTATAAGCGACGGCATCTGGGAGCCATCGTTCCTTAGTGATATCATTCCGCACATATAGTCATGGAACGCCCCGCCGATAACACATCCTATCGGTATTGTAATAAATGCGATAGGTCCGAAAAGAATACCCTGTATCGGTCCGAGAATAGGACCTGTACCCGCGATATTCAAAAGCTGTATCAGGCTGTTTTTCCATTTCTTCATCGGAACGTAATCAACGCCGTCGTTCAGCCTTACTGCGGGAGTTTCTCTATCGTCCGGCTTGAAGATTCGCTGACAAACAGCACCGTAAGCCGTACCGCCGATTATAAGCAGCAGTAAACCAATTATAAATGTAATCATTTGCACTCCTCCTTAATTTTTGCCCGCACAGCCCGCAGCACATTAAAAGCACTGTTT
This sequence comes from uncultured Clostridia bacterium, assembly GCA_947589365.1. Lineage (GTDB taxonomy): Bacteria > Bacillota > Clostridia > Oscillospirales > Acutalibacteraceae > UBA1213. Next base: position 2,445 of record CANQAJ010000130.1, read on the forward strand.
TGTGGCTTGAGCAGTAAGTATTTTAATAAATAATAACAAAAAAATTATATCATAACGAATATCTAAAATCAATACTTGATAAACTGAACTCACGGAAATCAATTTTAGTGAAATGCTCATTTTTTACAATTTCATCACGCTTTCCAAGACCGGTATAACCGGAATCACCATAAACAACTTCATTATTAACAAATCGCACAATTCAGGTGTGAAGTGCTGATATTATTATGTACGTGGTGTTCGTCGTAATAAATTATGATAAACAGAGTTAAAATTCAACCTATATGCATATGCAGATAGGGGAGTGTATCAGAACAATATAAAAGTATGCGATGTGAATTTTTGTGGGGGTATTTTATTGTTTTTTTGCATTTCACGACATCACAGCTACAATTCACGACATTTTTTACATTTTTTTAAAAAAATATGATAACATTGTATTTACAATTTCCTTATATGTGTGGTGGTTCATTGTGTATTGTAAATTGCTATGAATTAAATCACCATAAAGAGAAAATATTTAAACGGAGGTATTATAAGAAATGATTATTAAAAACAGATTTACGCGAGCTATAGCGATTTTGCTGTCAGGTACAATGCTATTTACAACGTTGTCCGGTTGCGGAAGCTCTGAACTGGAATCTTCTATGAACACAGACGATGGAAAGATAGGAAGCTCTGAAACAAAATCTTATACGAGCACAGACGATGGAAAGATAGGAAGCTCTGAAACAAAATCTTATATGAGCACAGACGATGGAAAGACAATTATTTCATATGATGCGGTAAGTGCACAATGTCCGGAATGTGAAAAGGCAGCTAAATTGTCATCCGGGCTTATCGCTTTGGCAAATTTTGCGAATGGGGATGATTCTAATGCTTCGAATATGGATGATTCTAATGCTTATAGTACTGAGGATCTTGATAAATTTACAGATAAATTTACAAATGATATTCAGTTTATTGCAGATACAATTGAAGATGATGATCCGGCATGGGATGAACTTGCAGAAGAATTGGGTGAACTTGTAAAAGAATGTGCTGCCATGAGTGATGCATATGCCAAAAATAAAGATATGTCTGATACTGATTATGAAAATGTACTTAATTTATATGGTTCGTTGAGTAGTTTTTCGGATAATTTATACAATTTTATAAAAAGAAAACTGCGTGAAACTGAAAATAAGGTATATGATCTTATGAATCATAATTGTACTGCGGAAACTGTTTATGTTGAGAATTACCCGTATGTCTGCAATGATTGTATCGGCTACTACACAGGATCTTGGAAAGGCTGTGGTCCGGTTGGCGAGGGAACTTTCACGGGATTTAAAATAGATTGCTTTGCCAATAACCCTGCTTGTTATGATAATACCTATACATACAAAGGAGAATGGCAAGCCGGTTTACCCCATGGACAGGGTAACTACAGTCTTTTGATATATCCTAATGAAGAAACTCTGCAATCCAATTATGGTGATATTCATTTCGAGGAATACTATTCGGGAGAAATGGGAAAAGGCATGAAAAACGGTCGTGGAGTTATTACAACCATATTTCACAGGTTCGATATGGATAATGGTGATAGGATATCCTATTTCTCAGAATGTACATTTAAGGATGACAAACTTTCAGGTTCGGTAGAGTTTGCTGACTATGATAACAAAGGATTGGCGAAGGCAGGTTCGGCTAAGCAGGGTCCGGGAAACGGATTAAGCGGATATTACAGTCTGACGCCCGCAAATATTAGCTATGATAGAGAGCGCAGTCAAGAAAAGCGAAATGACATATTACAAATGGCAGCCGCTATTGCCGTTGTAGGTGCAGGATTGTACCTGGGAATAAAGCTTGCGGATGATATCGGTGGAAATAGCTATAATTCAAGTCAAAATAATCAGCAGGCTATGATGAATTATCTTGATCAGTCAGGAGAAGAAGATCAGAAAAAGGCTATGGAGGAGGCCGCATTGATTGCTCAGCAACAGGAAAGTGACAGACAGTACTATGAGAAAAAATATGAGGAGTCATTGGCATATGATATGTCTAACGGAGGCAAAATTTCGCTTGATACACAAAGGTATAAAGCGTGGGCAGGTTATTAAAGACGGCGGATAACAATGACAAGTGAAAGAAAAATTACTGTCGCAAGTATTAGCGAACACCGAGCAGATGAATATAAGACCTTTTTGGGAATGTGTCCTGACTTTAGACAAATATGACACGGATTGTTAATTTCTAATCTTTGTAATGTGGAGTATACCAATAGTTGATTGCCTCCGAATATTCATAATTTAAAAAATAACCGCTTGACTGAAAAGTCCGGCGGTTATTTCTTATTTTTATGGCAAAAAAGTTTTTCTGTCTACGATATATTTCGTCACCTTAAACTATAAACCAAACTTATATCTTTAAGTCATAAACTAATGGCTCACTTGTATTGACGGTAATAAGTCGAACATTAATCAGTTTCTTTACATTATCACTATACCAAATACTGCCTTGGTGATTACTGCATATTTGTTTTATTAATTTAGAAAACAAACTAAACAACTTCGCTGATAAAACGGTTTTTGAGATCGTACTTAATTCCCCCATTATCAAATATTTGTCTCTATACATACCGGATGGATAAAAAACTATCGAATGGGGATTATTACATTGATTAATCAGATAATGAGTTTTTCCGTCTCTCTGCAATACTTTTTCAGTATTTATACTTATTCTTGAAAACATCACTAAATAAGATTCTACATGATATGATCCGTAAACATTTGTACCTAAATGGGGAACATCCTTTAGAGAGATATATGGCTTTTTATGTTCGGAATTAACACAATTAATGTCGTAAAACACAAGGTCAAAAGATTCACATTTTTTAGATAATAAATACAGATCATCCTGGGTCATAAAAAAATTTATTCGTTTTGACATTGAAAAACCCCCAAAAATCACTTAATCCACAGTATATCCGGCAATGTTCCTATACCTGTACCCTTACGAATATTACAATTATGACTTATCAAAAAAGCATTTCCCCAAACCTCCGCAGCTCCACATATACTAAATCCTCCCCCGACTCCGGCAGGTCCGGTTACCGTTCAATAGTACAAATGTACTAAGCATAAGCGAGCTATCCCCGTGTGCCCCACGGTTCTTGTTTCGATTTTTTATGCTAAAGCTACCTTCATACTTTCATTTCGTATGTTTACAGCGGCGTTTACATCTCTAATTTACAAAGATATTGACCACTGTATAAATTGTTCTTTATCATACTCTTTATAACAAGATAAAACATCTATTATCATTGATTTTATCTCATCAATGCTTTGGTCAAGCTTTTCAGGAATTAAGGATTTAACATCTTCTAACTCACAAGCCAATTCAATGATTCTGATAATTTCCGTATTACATCCGGCGTTATTTAAAACTTTTTTAGAATATGGAGAAAAAATAATTTTCTCAGCCTCGTTAATTGATATCAGATTATTTTTAATTGCATCAATCGTCCCTAAAGCAACCATTAAAACCAATATTTCATCCTTTTGGTTAAAATAATTATCTTCAAGTAAAAATGTCATAAAATCACCTCCTGTTGCTCCAACCATATTTGTATTTTACATCAAATATTGACGACCGTTGAAAAGGTGCAGATAATCAATAAAAAAATGCTGTTCCGTTTCTTTGGCGGAACGGAAATATACGAGGAATACAGCAAGACATCAGGATTTCAGGGTGAGCGGTTTCCTGCCGCTTTTTCATTTTATATATTGAGAAATTGCGTGAAATACATCCTACAATAAAAATCGGTGCATTTGTTGATAAAAAAATAAGAGAACGGTCATTGTATACAAACAACCGTTCTCATATGGTGGACCAACAGGGACTCGAACCCCGGACCAACCGGTTATGAGCCGGTTGCTCTAACCAACTGAGCTATTGGTCCATATTACTCTGACCGCCGATTTCGCGACGGTCAGACAAGTGGCTCCCCCAACTGGGCTCGAACCAGTGACATCATGATTAACAGTCATGCGCTCTACCGACTGAGCTATGGAGGAATAT
>CANQAJ010000131.1 GCA_947589365.1 uncultured Clostridia bacterium
AAGAATTTCAGCCTTTCGGGGAAATTCTCTGACAAGACTGTATATCTGTGAAATATCGGATATATGTACTATCAGGGGATTATCCATCGGACGACCCTTTGCTTTAAATATTTTTCTCACAGCATCCCCGTTGAGTGCATCAGCGGCAAGTCCGTAAACCGTTTCGGTGGGTATTGCAACAATACCGCCGCGTTTTATAATTTCTGCTGCCTTTCCGATATCCTCATTATCTGAGGAAAGCATAAGTGTATTCATTGTATCATTCCTGTTTTTATTGAATTAATATTTTTTCAGAAGATTATCCTCGTCCGGATTTTGGTTATATAAGGTCTGAACCTTTTTGGTGCTGTCAATATAAAAATTACCATCATCATTCAGACCGCCCTCATAGAACAGATCCTCCTGCGATACCATATGCGTCATCAGTTCCTCTTTTCCTTCCTCTAAGGTTCCCTCGTTCCTGAAATTATGTTTGGTGTTTACATAAAAGCTCTCGTTTTGATTTTTGTCGGTTTTGTACAGCCCTTCGTCATCAAATATATAATCGTTTTTATCAAGAAGTATTTTTTCGCTTATCTTTCCTTTACGTATTGCCAGGGAGATATAGGCGTTCTTAATGGTTTTTCTCAGGAGCAGAGGTATGAGCAGAACAAGAATAACAGCAACCGCAAAAGTAAAAGTAATATATTTTTGGGGTATCTGACTGTCCTGTCCGGTTATATCAACAATATGACCGAGAATAGCCTCCTGCGTACCGCTGTCTATTCCATGTTTTCGCAGATAATTTGTCGTTATAAGCTCCAAATTAAGCGATGTTTTATCCGCAGCGGACAGATCGCGTACATAGCCGCGGAATTTTACGGACTCACAATCACCGCTAATCATATCATGTATTTCGTTATCTGTTTCCGACCCTGAAATTGTTCTGATAAGCATGATTTTTTGGGATTCGGTTATAATGGAGTAATATTGAATGCAGCCGGGATCTACACTCAGATCGCCGTACAAGGTTCCGTCAATATGCGTCAGTTCTCCTCTTATTTGTGTTCCCACGTCAAGGGTATCAAAATCTTCCTGTGTTACAGTCTGAGGAAGTTTTTCATTTGCCTGTATCATCTTAATGCCTGCGGATACCTGATAAATAATGAGTAAAATGCAAACAGCGGTCATAATTATTTTTGCCATTTCCCATTTATTTCCGGTAAAACACCTATATTTGTACATAACTATACATCTCCCGGACACCTGTCATTCGGTTTCGCTTTTTTGAAGCTGCTCAGCTCTGTCAGCGGAAATAAGGGCATCGATTATTTCATCTATATCTCCGTTGAGTATATCATCAATTTTGTATAAGGTCAATCCTATTCTGTGATCCGTTACTCTTCCCTGCGGGTAATTATAGGTTCGTATACGCTCGCTTCTGTCACCTGTCCCTACCTGAGAGCGGCGTTCGCTTGCCACCTGATTCTGCTGTTTCTGTCTCTCGGATTCAAGGAGTCTTGATTTCAGCACTTTCATTGCCTTATCCTTGTTTTTATACTGACTTCTTTCGTCCTGACATTCAACAACAAGACCTGTCGGCAGGTGCGTTATGCGTATTGCGGATTCTGTCTTGTTTATATGCTGACCTCCCGCACCGCTTGAACGGTAAGTGTCAATTTTAAGATCGTTAGGATCTATATTAACCTCAACATCCTCCGCTTCCGGGAGTACTGCTACAGTTACCGTTGAAGTATGTATTCTTCCCTGAGTTTCCGTATCGGGCACCCTCTGCACTCTGTGTACTCCGCTTTCAAATTTGAGCCTTGAATATGCTCCCTGTCCGTTTATCATAAAGCTTATTTCCTTGAATCCGCCAAGCTCCGTTTCATTCGCACCTATCAGTTCAATATTCCAGCCTTTTTTTGCCGCATACATCGAATACATCCTATATAAGACAGCGGCAAAAAGTGCGGCTTCCTCTCCTCCTGCACCGCCCCTTATCTCGACAATTACATTTCTTTCATCGTTGGGATCCTTTGGCAGAAGAAGAATCTTAAGTTCCTCATTTATTACATCTAACTTATGCTCACATTCTGTGATTTCCGTTTCTATCATTTCTCTGAGTTCGCTGTCCTTTTCCTCCGAGAGCATTTCCTTTGCACTTTCAAGCTCATTATTATATTTTTTATATTCCTTATATTTAAGTGCAATCGGTTCAACAGACCTGAGTTCTTTCATAGTTTGTGTATATTTGTCGGCGGACGCCGCAATCTGCGGATCACACAGCCTTAATGACAGTTCCTCATATTTATTCTCGAATATCTTAAGCTTCTCAATCATACTATATCTCCTTATGTGGTGTAATGTTTCCGATCGGCATTGACGTATGCAGTTATCCGCAGTCCGGTGTCAGTCTGAATCGGCAGCGGATGACTGATTTTCCGGCTGATGTATAACCTTGCGTATATTCTTTTCCGCTTTCATGCGGGGAAGCATGATTTCATGTCCGCAGCCGAGACAGCGGATTTTAAAATCCATACCTATGCGGAGAACAAGAAATTGTTTGTTGTTTTCCTTGCCGCAGGGATGAGCCTTTTTCATTACCAGAATATCATTGAGTCTTATGTCCATAAATATCCTCCCGATACATATATGCATATTATATCACCGTTTGTTTTATTTTACAATTATTAAAATACAATTTGCTCTTGAAAAAGAAAGGTACTGTATGATATTATTTTATATAGAATATACATATTGAGAAGTTTTATATAAAGGCTTTACAAAAACTTTAAAGTTTTTAAGCTTAACTTATCTTTTTCTTAATATTGTCAAAATTGTCAGTTAATTTTTTAATTGTAATATTATAACAGTAAGTACAGAACCGATGTACTGTTGGGTTGTATATTTTTTGGAGGTTATATTATGGCTGCTCCTGCGAAACCTGCATTTGTTATGAAAAGGTATGAGATGAAATATATCCTGAATCCTCTGCAAAGGGAATATCTGATAAAAAAGCTTGAGGGACATATGAAGGTCGACAAGTATGGTCTTACCTCCATAGAATCATTATATTATGATACTCCCGATTACAGACTTATAAGAAATTCTCTTGAAAAGCCGGAATTTAAGGAAAAGATGAGGTTGCGTTCATACGGAATTGCAAGCGAAAATTCTCCTGTATTTCTTGAAATCAAGCGAAAGGCTTATGGGATAGTTTATAAAAGACGTGTGCAGACCACGCTCCCGCTTGTGAACAGATTTTTTAACGGAGAGTCTGATGATATTTGCGATGGCGGTCAGATAAATCGTGAGATAACCGCTTTCAGGGATTATTACCGAAAGCTTATTCCGACCTGCCTTATCATTTATGACAGAGTGGCATATTATCAGCCCGATGGGGATCTTCGGTTAACTGTTGACCAAAATCCGAGATACCGCACGGAGGAGCTTAATCTTACAAGCTCATTGGACGGGATTCCGCTCCTTGATGAAGGCTACAGTATTCTTGAAATAAAGGTACAGCAGGCAATGCCGCTGTGGCTTACGCAGATACTTTCAAGCGGAGGGATATATAAAAGCAGTTTTTCAAAATACGGTGAAGCATATACAAGACAGATACTTAAAGCAAGGTGAAAGGATTATTAATTATGTTTGATTCTGTTTATTCGGTACCCGTTCAGGCAGCGGAGTTTTTTCTTATGATGGCGGTGTCAATTTTTACAGGTTTTTTGTATGCATGGATAATGTCGTTCCGCATACCGTCAACAAAGAGATTTTTTATAGTTGTAGCAATTATGCCCTTTATTGTTTCTGCTGTTATTACGTTTGTAAACGGTAATATCGGGGCGGGTGTTGCGGTTGGCGGTGCATTCAGCCTTATACGTTTCAGGAGTGCACCGGGGAGTGCCGAAGAGATAGCCGCCATACTTATAGCTATGGGTTCGGGAATAGCTTTCGGAATGGGATATATCGCATATGGTGTTATTATTCTTGTGCTTCTTTCCATTATATTTGTTTTTCTTTCATTAATTCATATTTTTGAGCATAATAAGGTGCAAAGAGAAAGGCTTCTCAGAATTACCATTCCCGAGTCACTCGAATATTCGGAGGTGTTTGATGATACTTTCAGCAGATACCTTAGCAGTTATGAAAATGTCGGAGTAAAAACAACGGCTATGGGTTCTATGTTCAAGCTTTCTTTTAAGATAAAAATGAAAGACAGGACTCGGGAGAAGGAGTTTATTGATGAGTTGAGGACAAAGAACGGTAATCTTGAAATTTCAATCTTACCGTATGTTGATCAGGAATATCTGCTGTAGATTTTCAGCTTTGGATTACATGATAAACAACCGATTGATGTCTATAGGTTCAATCGGTTGTTTTCAGTATTTCTGCTATTAGTGGGTTTGAAACCATAAAGCCTCTTTCGGTAAGTGCAAAGCCGTTGTTAAGTATCTTTGTCAGACCGACAGGTTCAAAGCGTTCGGCTCTTCTGATATATTTTTCGGGAATATCATAACCGAAACGAATACGGAAACGCTCGTTTGTTATCCCCTCTGAAAGCCGCAGACCGAGCATTATAAATTCTTCGACATCTCCTCCGCTGCCGTCCGCAATAATTTCATTCGTATAACAACGCTTGAAATTTGCAGGACGGTAGAAGCGTTTTCCCCGGAAAAAGGAATGTGCGGATGGTCCGAAGCCGATATATTCCTCGTCATGCCAATATTTGAGATTATGTTTACTTTCATAACCTGATAGGCAAAAATTGGATATTTCATAATGCTCATATCCGTATTCTTTCATAAGGGAGCATAGGTATTCGTACATATCGGCGGTGCGTTCGTCATCAGGGAGATTCAGGTTGTCTTTGTTTTTATAAAATACCGTACCCTCCTCGATTTTTAGGATATATGCCGATATATGCTTTGCCCCGCGGCTTGCACAGAAATCTACCGAACGCCGCAGACTCTCATTTGTTTGATTTGGCAGAGCTATCATAAGGTCGAGCGATATATTGTTAAATCCTGCATTTATTGCGGATCTGATACATCTGTCAGCATCCCGTGTATCATGTATTCTGCCTAAAAATTGCAATTCCTCATCGTTTGCGGATTGCAAACCTATTGATATGCGGTTACATCCTGCCGAAAACAGCATACCGAAGTCTATATCCCGTTTTTCGGGGTTTACTTCAACTGTTATTTCCGTTTCCGGATAATTAAGAGTAAAGGATTTTTTTGCTGACTCAATTATTCTCGTTATTCTCTCCGCACCGAGTACTGTCGGTGTTCCCCCGCCGAAATACAGAGTGTCGGCAACTACATCTTTATTTTCGGAAAAATCCGAAATCTGTTTGCAGAGCATATCCGTATAATTGTTATATTCACGTTCTCCGCCTGACCTTGAATAAAAATCGCAGTAGGGACACTTCTTTCTGCAAAACGGAATATGAATATATATACCTTTTTTATCCATACTATTTCCCCGAGTTCTGGCGGAGTATCAGCAATGCTTCGGTAAACATCGAAATAAGTGATGCCGCAAATAATCCGATATCTGTATATTTGAATGTATTAAAGGCAAATTCCAGATCTTCGTTAGTGGGGTTATCTTTAAGCACGGAAAAGCTTATAAAGTTGATGAGAGAATCGGAAACAGAGCTGTTTGAAACGGCACTGTCTATCAGATATGTTGCTACAACAAAGAATATAAGTACAATTATCAGCGTGCTTGTGACGACCGGAACAGCAGGCTTATTAAGTATTGCGATTGCAAGTGCTGACAGAACCAACGCTGCCGCAGCAATAATAATAATGGGATTTATCATTTTTCCTCACCGTTTTTTATTCTTCCTGATATAAATGCCGCTTTAAGTACGGCAACCTGAGTTTTTGCATCCGGGATCTCATTATTAAGAACCATTTCCACGGCTCTGTCAATATGGATACGCTCGACGGTTACAAATTCGTCTTCGTCAAGATGCTGCTGTTCAAATCTGTCAATTTTGCAGAAATACAGGTGAATGATTTCTCCGCAGTATCCCGGACTCGGATACAGCTTGCCGAGGGGAATGTATTCTCTTCCTATGGCACCTGTTTCTTCAAGAAGTTCTCTTTTTCCGTTTTCAAGCGGTGTTTGTCCTTTTTCAAGCTTACCGGCAGGCAGCTCCAAAACTACCTCTTTATACGGGTATCTGAATTGCCTTACAAAAAGAAGCTCGTTATTTTCCGTCAAAGCAGCGATGCATACTCCTCCGGGATGTCCTACAACCTCTCTTGTTGCCATTTCGCCGTTTTCAAGCTCTACAGTATCATAAGTTACATGAATAACTTTTCCGTCAAAAATATTTTTTGTTTCAAGAGTTTTTTCAAAAAGCTTCATAATCTACCTCCGAAAAATTCATATGTACTATTATAACATAATTTTCTACCTTTAAAAACTATTTTAAGAAAATTATTAAACGTTCGCTCAGCCGTCCGACGACGC
>CANQAJ010000132.1 GCA_947589365.1 uncultured Clostridia bacterium
GTTAAACTCAGCAAAACTTCTGTTACACTCGGCAAGGGTAAGTCAACAACACTCAAGGCAACCGTCAGCCCGAGCAATGCAACAAACAAGAAGGTTACATGGTCAACCTCCAATAAGAAGGTCGCTACAGTAACATCAAGCGGTAAAATTACTGCAAAAGCTGCCGGAAGTGCTACAATAACAGTAAAGACTTCCAACGGCAAAAAGGCTACCTGTAAAGTTACCGTAAAGAATGCGGTATCGCCCACAAAAGTTAAACTCAGCAAAACTTCTGTTACACTCGGCAAGGGTAAGTCAACAACACTCAAGGCAACCGTCAGCCCGAGCAATGCAACAAACAAGAAGGTTACATGGTCAACCTCCAATAAGAAGGTCGCTACAGTAACATCAAGCGGTAAGATTACTGCAAAGGGTGTAGGAACTGCCACAATAACTGTTAAGACTTCAAACGGCAAGAAGGCTACCTGTAGGGTTACGGTTAAAAACCTCCCCACAAAAGTTAAACTCAGCAAGACAAGTGCAAGTCTTAAAAAAGGCAAAAGTGTAACTCTTAAGGCTACAGTGACCCCAAGCAAAAATGTAATTAATACTGTAACATGGTCAACCTCCAACAAAAAGGTTGCTACTGTTAAAAACGGTAAGGTAACAGCCAAGGCAAAGGGAACAGCTTATATAACGGTAAGAACAACTAACGGAAAGACTGCTAAATGCAAAATTACTGTAAAATAACTGTTTGACCCGGCATAACAAAAATACCGCCGCAGCCGAAAATCGGTTCGGCGGTTTTTTGTTATGTGTATATACACAGGAGGGAAAACCAATGATTAAAATCGAGAATGTTACAAAAACCTATAATAAAACAGTCCGAGCACTTGATAATATAAGCTTTTCGGTTGACGGCGGCGAAATAGTCGGCTTTATAGGTCCTAACGGCTCGGGCAAAACAACAACCATGAAAATCCTCACGGGGATAATAAAGCCCGATTCCGGAAAGGTTACAATAAACGGCTTTAATATAAGAGAAAATCCTATCATGGCAAAGCAGTCAATAGGTTATATAGCCGATAATCCCGATATATTCCTAAGACTTAAGGGTTCGGAATTTCTTGAGCTTATAGCCGATATATACAAAGTACCGACAGATGTCCGCCGCAAACGAACAGAGGAACTTGCAGAAAAATTCGGTCTGACAGATGCCCTCGCCTCACCTATGATAAGCTATTCTCACGGTATGCGTCAAAAGATAATGGTTATCGCCGCCCTCGTACATAAACCCCCGGTCTGGATACTTGACGAACCGATGATAGGACTTGACCCCAAATCCGCCTTTGAACTGAAGCAGCTTATGCGTGAACATACAAAGGAGGGTAATGCTGTATTTTTCTCCACACACGTTCTTGAGGTTGCGGAGAAGCTGTGCGACAGAGTGGTTATAATCAAGAAAGGTCATATACTTTATAACGGCACACTTGAAGAGCTTGAAAAACAAAACAAAAATGAATCTCTCGAAAATATATTCCTGGAGCTGACTGAAAAATGAAACTTTATTTTAGATTGGTATCCGCTCTTATCAAAGGTGTCGAGCCGAACGATAAGGAGAAAAAACGCAATAAGATATTCTATATTGTCATGTCAATAATTGCGGCATTCGGAATAATGCTTCCGATGGCATTTTTTGTCGGAGTGATCATATACACAACAACAGGCGCACTTACACAAACCGGAACACAGGAAAACGGTATTGAAATGTTCCTGCATCTTATATCGGCATTTTCGTTTATATTCGGACTTAATGTTTTCTTTTCGGTATTTTATTTTTCGGGGGATATTGAAAATCTCCTTCCTCTGCCGCTCAGACCATATCAAATTATTGCATCCAAATTCACCGCCGCAATGATAAGTGAAAGTGTAATGGAATGTATCGTTATAGCAGCCGCACTGATAGGATATATACTCGGCGGTAATATGCCGCTGTATTCATGGGTAATCTGCGTAATCGGTACACTTACCATGCCGATATTGCCGCTTATATACTGCGGTATAATATGTATGGTTGTTATGTATTTTACACGCTTCATCAAAAATAAAGATACCGTCAACAAGATAACAGGCATATTTACATTTATCGTTATAGTGGGAATAGTATATATTATGGCACAAAGCGGATTTGACAGCGGTAAGCTTATTGAAGCCCTTTCTACTCCCGATAATGCAATTCTCAGAGTTATGAATATCATTTTCCCCACAGTTCCGCTTCTCGTAAGCTCCATGGGAACGGGATATATATTCAATATTCTGATATATATTGCTGTAAATACGGCTGCTCTCGTCATATTTATGCTTATCGCACAGGTTATTTATTTTCCGGGTGTCGCAGGTATGGGGCAGGGAATGTCACACAGAGGAAAACCCGCAAGCGGTATAATTTACAAAATGAAACAACACTCACCGACCGTAAGCTATCTTAAAAAGGAATTGCGGATTTTGTTTCGTACCCCTGCTTATTTTACAAACTGTGTCATGATAAATTTTCTTATACCGGTATTTGTATACCTCGCATATCTGATTCATGACCATACGAATTTCCTTGACTCCTTTATTTACGGAATACATAGCGGAAACGAAGAAACCGTACTCATTTTCATGCTTGCAATTTCCGCTGTATCCGTTCTTGTGACTGCACTGAACTGTATAGCTTCATCAGGTATAACAAGGGAGGGCAAGCACTTTTCTTTCATAAAATACATACCCCTTGATTATATGGCTCAACTCAATGTCAAAGCCGCTGTCAGTATAATAATAAGCGGAGCAGGAATGATAATCAGCGTTATCGCTGCCTGTCTGCTGCTTAATACAGGTATCAAATTCATAATATTCTGCTGCCTTTTAAGTCTGCTTTCGGTGTCATTTGCGACATACTTGGGAATATATATGGACAGTGTTAATCCGAAGCTTATATGGGAGGACGAGCTGAATGCACTCAGAGGAAATTACAATATCTTCTTCAATATGGCTCTTGCGATAGTAACAGAAGCCGTCATCTGTGCCGGCTCATATCTGCTGTTCAAATTCACACCCGCAGGCTCAATACTTATAATAATTATTCTTTTTGTAATGCTTATGCTGCTCACTGCGGCAGGCTATCTTTTATGTCGATGGAAAGCCGCAAAAAATCTTAATACACTTGAATAATGCAGTGTATAATAAAACCACAGGAGGTAATATCATGCCATTTATCAATACCAAAACCAATGTAACCATCACTCCCGAAAAGGAAACTGCCCTCAAAACCGAGCTTGGTCAGGCAATATCGGTAATAAGAGGAAAAAGCGAAAGCTGGCTTATGCTGAATTTTGAGGATAATTGCCGTCTTTATTTCAGAGGTGACGGTGACACTCCATGTGCATTCATAGAGGTAAAAATTTATGGTGCGGCAAGCCCCGAAGAATATGACGACCTGACAGGAAGAATAACGGGAATTGTATCTTCGGAGCTGAATATATCCCCCTCCCGGATTTATGTAAAATATGAGGAAGTGGAGTATTGGGGATACAACGGTCATAACTTCTGATTTTCCTGTCGACTCTGTACCGGTAATATTTTTCTTAAATTTTTTTAAGGTTGCAATAATACAATATTCATACAATATTATCATATACAATGTTGATTTAAAAAATTTTACATGATATCATTGACTAAATTGTATTGAAAGGCCGTGAAAAATATGGGAAGAAAACCCGGCAGAGAGCTTGAACATTCATTCGAGGATTATTTCAAAAGAGCGGTAAGTCCCCTTCTTACGCTCGTTTTATTAAATGAAAAGCCCATGTATGTATATAAGCTTTCTCAGGAATTGGAAAAACGAAGCAACAGTACATACAAGATGAGTTTTCTTTATCCTGTCCTGTATCGTTTGCAGGAACAAGGATATGTTGAGGAGTACTCACAGGAGATAACCGAAAGTCACCGCACAAGAAACTACTATACAATTACCGATGAGGGCAAAAAATATCTGGAAAGTATGGTAAAAAAATACCGCTCACTTGTCGGTGCGGTCAATGCGATAATCAATGAAAGCCAAAAATAAATCAAAGGGTCTGTCAGTTATACTTTACAAGACTGACAGACCTTTATATTTTTGTTATCTTAATATAAAAATATTGAGAAAAGAGCTTCGGTCAGAATACTCTGCCAAAGCTCTTTTTATATTCATTCAGGCATTATTGCTTTCCTCTATAACCTTCTGAGCTACATTCTGAGGAGCCTCCTCATAACGTTCAAACTTGAACGTAAAGTAGCCTCTTGCCTGCGTGGACTGACGTATGAATGTAGAGAAATCACTCATTTCGGCCTGAGGAACTTCCGCCTCTATTTCCTGCATATTATTTTCAGCCTGATTCATACCGAGAACTCTTCCTCTGCGTTTTGTAATCTCTCCCATAATATCTCCCATATTATCTCCGGGAACAACTGCCTTAAGAACTCCTACAGGTTCAAGGAGAACAGGATTTGCTTTGGGCATACCGTCCTTATATGCAAGCGATGCGGCAGTTTTGAAAGACATTTCGGAAGAATCAACCGGATGATAAGACCCGTCAACGAGGGTAGCCTTAAGTCCTACAACGGGATATCCTGCAAGCGGACCCTTGACTATGCTTTCCCTCAGACCCTTTTCAACAGCAGGGAAAAATCCTTTGGGTACTGCACCGCCGACAACCTTTTCCTCAAATACCATATCGTCACTGTCACAGGGAGAAAACTCTATCCATACATCACCAAACTGACCGTGACCGCCTGTCTGTTTCTTATATCTTCCCTGAACCTTGACCGTCTTCCTTATGGTTTCTCTGTATGCAACCTTTGGCTTTGTAAGGGTAACATCCACTCCGTATTTAGACTTTAGCTTTGATACAATAACATCAAGGTGTTGTTCACCCATTCCGCTTATAACCATTTCATGTGTTTCATTATTGGTTTCAAATTTTATTGTCGGATCCTCCTCGCTCAAACGTACAATTCCCTGAGCAACTTTATTTTCGTCACCCTTACCCTTTGGCGATACAGCCATTGAAAGTGTAGGCTCGGGGTAATTCACCTTATCAAGAACAACCTTTCTCAGCGGTGAGCAAAGTGTATCTCCGGTATTTGCCGAAGTGAGTTTTGCTGCCGCTCCGATATCTCCTGCCGATATATACGAAGCATCCTCAAGCTTCTTTCCCTTTGCGATCATAACCTTGGAAATTTTCTCCGATGCACCCGTTCTCATGTTTATAAGCTGGGTATCCGCACCTATCCTGCCCGATACCACCTTAAAGTACGAAAGCTTTCCGACAAACGGATCCGCTACCGTCTTGAAAACTATAGCCGCAGCCGCCGCATCCTCGTTTGCACTAAGCTCCACAGGCTCACCGTCAAGGTCAACTGCAAGTTCTGAAGATTTATCGGCAGCACTCGGTGCAAGCCACACAAGACCGTTGAGTAGCTGTTCTATACCATAGGTAAGCAATGCATCACCGCAGAATACAGGGCTTATGCTTCCGTTTCTGACGCCCTGACTTACACCTACTATAATCTCTTCCGGGGTAAATTCCTCACCCGAGAAATACTTTTCAAACATCTCATCGCTTGTTTCCGCAACCGCCTCACATATAGCGGTACGCAGACCCTCAAGTCTGTCTCCCATATCAGGGAGCGGAACATTCGTCACCTTGCCGTCAATATATTTATATGCCTTATATTCAAGCAGATTTACGTAGCAATCAGCCTGTCCGTCCACAATATACGGAACAACAACAGGACAAACCGACGGGCCGAAGGATGCCTTAAGGTTTTCAAATACACGATAAAAGCGTGCACTTTCATCGCACAGACCGTTTACGAAAAATACCTTTGTAAGACCCCTTTCATCAGCAGCCTTTACAGCCTTTTCCGTACCTACCGCAACTCCGTCCTTACCGGAAACGGTTATCAGCATAGTATCGGCAGCTCTTGCGGCCTCGCAAAGACCCGCCTCAAAATCGAAAAGACCGGGAGCGTCAATAAGATTTATTTTTTTATTTTTCCATTCAACGGGGGCAATACAAGCCTGCACGGAGGTTTTTCTTCTGATTTCCTCCGGGTCGTAGT
Organism: uncultured Clostridia bacterium; assembly: GCA_947589365.1. Classification (GTDB taxonomy): domain Bacteria; phylum Bacillota; class Clostridia; order Oscillospirales; family Acutalibacteraceae; genus UBA1213. The sequence goes on from CANQAJ010000132.1 coordinate 6,127, forward strand.
CGCATACGGTATTTCCGTCACTTACCTTACCGAGTCTGTCGGAACCGCCGCACATATAGATCATAGATTCCGCAAGAGAGGTTTTACCCGAGCCGCTGTGACCGGCGATACCGATATTCAAAATATTCTTAGGGTTATACTGTTTCACTGCTTAATCCTCCTTTGTTAATTATAATAAAATATTTAGCTCGTGAGTATTATTTTTAACCACTATAACCAATTATATAACATTACCCGGATAATTACAATACCAAAAGAGAAATTATCTAAAAAA
>CANQAJ010000133.1 GCA_947589365.1 uncultured Clostridia bacterium
AATAAATAAAGCGGAGAAACAGTTCCGGTAACGGTAATTTCTGATAATGATTATTCTGTCTGCTATTGTTGGTGGGATTAAAATATATTTTTATATTTAACCGTTAAGTTCCTGTTTTTTATGAATATATACAGCAGCCGCCCGAAAAATACTCCGGGCGGCTGATTTTTTGATGTTTCGGTATGACTGAAAGTTGGGTTGGTGTATGTCATATACAGTGTTCGGTACTTGTAAATCCTACATTCGTCATATAAGCTTATTTCTGTTTATTCTTTTTTCTTAAGGTTTTAATCGTAATCAACAAGAGATGTACATCATCATCCGATAAATCGGATACATCAATCAATTTCTTATGCTCAATCCCCAAAAGATAATCCGTTGTGACATGAAAAACTTCGGCTAACTGTACCAGAACATCGGGTGAGGGTGTTCTTTCCTGTAATTCATAATATGATACTACCGATTTTGATATATTCAGTAACCTTGCAAGCTCTGTCTGAGTCATTCCGGCTTCTTTTCTTAAAGTTCGTAATTTATTTCCAAAGTTGACCATATTAATACCTCCGTCTGAAAAAAGTTTATAAAATTATTGACGGTTTTAGGTGGAATTAAGTACTAATATAGTTGACAAAATCAAAAATATATGATAAGCTTTTGTAAGTATAAATTATTATTCTCGGGATAGTAATATAAAATCGGGATGTGAAGATATGAGTGTGGATTATTGTGAAAAAACAGCAGTATTTATCGGTCATAGTGAGTGTTATAATTTATCACGTGAATTGGTGAAGAAAATTATAATTAAACATATAAATATCGGTGTCATAAACTTTTTGAATGGCGGTCAGGGAGAATTTGACCGTCTGTGTGCTTACTGTGTTTATGAACTACAAAAGAAATATGCAAATATTAAAAATTATATTGTTATTCCCTATATTTCATTCTCAATATTTGATAAAAAAATATTTGATGAAATTATATTTCCTGATAACTTTGAGAAATATTACTTTAAGTCCGCCATACTTGAAAGAAATAAGTATATGGTTGAAAATTCGTCATATGCGATCTGTTATATTAACCATAGTTGGGGTGGTGCGGCAAAAACTTTCAAGTTGGCTTTAAAGAGAGATTTAAAAATATACAATTTTGGCAGCATGGAACAGACGGATATGAGACAGTGTTCTTTATAAATTCATTTTTATTATGTTTATAAGTACAAGTAAAACAGCCGTTCGGAAAAATTATCCGGGCGGCTGCTTTTGAATACCTCAATTCATATTGTCCACTTGTGTCCGCAGTTCTGACAAATACATACAGTCTTATACTTGTATTTTGTTTTTCCCGAACCCTTGTGTTTTCCGAATATGAGCCATAGTCCGCAGGTGCAGAGAACAAGAGTCCAATACAACAAATCCCACAGACAGCCTGCTCCATTCACTCCTGTCTTTGATGTTGATTGCTCGGATGTAACAGTGACATTATCCTTTCCGCAAACAGGGCATACCATTATATCTCCTCCTTGAATTTATTATATAATATTTTAATATAAAAAAGCTATTGTGTCAAGCGAAAATATCATATTGATAATGATTTATCATACAGTATATTGTATAATAAAGATGAATTGGAGTTGATAATAATGATTTCGGAAAAAATAAAGCTGCTTCGCAGTGAATCAGGGATGACACAGGCAGAGCTTGCAAGAAAACTCAGTATAACAAGGGCAGGTGTGAACGCATGGGAAATGGGGGTGTCTGTACCTTCTACTCAGTATATTGTGGAGCTTTCTATGCTGTTCAATGTTTCGGCAGATTATCTTTTGGGTCTGTCAAAAACAGCGACCGTAAGCGTTGAGGGGCTGAGCGAATATCAGGTTAAGGTCGTAAGAGAGGTTATTGAATGTATGAGAAATAAATCGGAAAAATAAACAAAAAACAGGATATAAAACATTGTTCGGGATATCATTTGATTTGTTGATGATATCCCGATATATTTTTTCTCTTGATAATATTGATGCAAACAAATATAATAATATATAAGTTCGGATTATACACTGGAAGAGGTAAGAGATATGGAAAACATACTTATCATTGATGATGATATACATATAGGAAATATGCTTGAAGAGGTTCTGACGAGAGAGGGATATTGCGTATCCCGTGCATATTCGGGAACGGAAGCACTTCTTTATCTTTCCGGAAACAGACCGGATTTGATTTTGCTCGACCTTATGCTTCCGGGACTTTCGGGTGAGGAGGTCTTGCCGAAGATAAAGGGTATACCTGTTATTGTAGTAAGTGCAAAGGTTGATGTGGACGACAAGGTAAAGCTGTTGCTCGGCGGTGCGGCGGATTATGTGACAAAGCCGTTTCAGATAAAGGAGCTTTTGGCAAGAATTTCTGTCCAACTGCGAAAAAGTTTAAGTGAGGAAAATAATACTGTTCTAAAATTTCATGATCTTATTCTTGATACCGATAAGCACCTTGTAAGTATTTCCGGAAATGATATTAGGCTTACGCGAACGGAATATGCAATACTTAAGCTGCTTATGGAAAATCCCTCACAGGTTATAACAAAATCACAGCTTCTTGAGCGTATGAGTGAGGATACACCCGATTGTACGGAAAGCTCGTTGAAAACCCACATAAGCCACCTCCGCACAAAGCTGCGGAGTGTTGATGACAGGGAGTATGTTGAATCGGTATGGGGTATAGGGTTTAAAATGAAAGAGCAATGAACTCAACCGAATCTCAACGTTTTTCTTAACCGTTCTCTTAACTGTTTGGGAATATAATATCCTCATAATGAAAAGGAGGAAAGCTTTATGGAATATGTTCTTGAAACAAACGAACTGTACAAAAGCTACAAAAAAGTAAAAGCGGCAAACGGAATCACCATGAGGGTTCCGAAAGGAGCAATTTACGGCTTCGTGGGGAAAAACGGTGCGGGAAAAACCACACTTATGCGTCTTATATGCGGTTTGCAGGAGCCGGACTCGGGTTACTATACACTGTACGGCAGAAAAAATACGGATAAGGATATATGCAAATCCCGCAGAAGAATGGGGGCTGTCATAGAAGCACCGATAGTATATCCGGATTTATCCGCTGAAAATAATCTGAAACAGCAATACCGCATACTCGGACTTCCGTCCTTTGACGGAATATCGGATATTCTTAAAGTGGTGGGGCTGGAAAATGCAGGGAAGAAAAAGGCTAAGAATTTTTCTCTCGGTATGCGGCAAAGATTAGGAATTGCCGTTGCCCTTGCCGGAGATCCGGATTTCATCGTGCTTGATGAGCCTATCAACGGAATAGACCCGGAGGGTATAATAGAAATACGGGAATTAATACTCAGGCTTAACAAAGAAAGGCAGACAACTTTCCTTATTTCAAGTCATATACTTGATGAGCTTTCAAAGCTTGCTACGCATTACGGCTTTATCGAAAAAGGCTGTATTATAAAGGAAATCAGTGCTGAGGAGCTTGAAAAGGCAATAAGAAAATGCATTCGTGTCGAGGTGAGCGATATAAAGGCACTTTGTCGTGTGCTTGACAGTATGAATATTGAATATAAAATACTTTCCGACAAAAAGGCGGATATATATGCTAAAATAGGAATAACCGAGCTTGTATTTGCACTTTCAAAGGAAAGCTGTGAGATATTCTCGGCAACAGAGCATGACGAAAGCCTTGAAAGCTACTATATAAACCTTATGGGAGGTGATAAAAATGCGTAAACTTTTACACGCTGATTTTTTTCGCCTGTTCAGATTCGGAAATTTACAGTTCTGGATGCCGTTTGCAATAATGATTATTTACCCGACCGTCTTTTTGATAACCAAACAGATAAGTATGGGCATACAAACACCGTATCCGGATGATAGAGTCAACTTCAATTTAGCAATTTTTATTGAATTTTTATTATTATTTTTAACCGGTACATATTTAAGTAATGAATATAAAGACGGTGCAATCAGAAATAAAATTATAGTTGGAGCAAAAAGAAAAAATATATATTTGTCTTACCTATTAACTATATTTTTAACAGCACTTATTATGACGGTAATGTGGTTTACATTTATCGTTATAGGCGTACCGGATCTCCGACCGCAAGAATTTAATTTTGGAAATCCCGGTTCAACCGGAATAGGAATTTTTGATTTTATCAGTTATTTTCTTATTGCGGTAATGTTTTTAGCCGCAACTGCATCTATTTTTACTTTTACAATATTATCCTCGGAAAATTCCTCGACAGGGGCGTTTGTTTCCATTATTGTATTTTTTGTTATGTTGGGATCTGTTATGCTGATTCCACATTTGTTGAATATTAATGAATATAACTCACTTCATATGGAAGATGGTGTTATAATCGAATGCGAAAGAAATCCTTATTATGTAGGTGGAGCGGCAAGATATATTCTTCAATTTATTCCGGACTTTCTTCCTACAGGTCAAGGAATTCAGTTATTTGACATAGATACAAGTGATTATATGCATACAGCAAAAATGTTGCTTTCATCTGCATTTATTACAGTTTCGACAACGATAACGGGAATTTGTCTGTTCAAACGAAGGAATATGAAATAATGGCGGGAGTATTCACATACTTGATTGGGGGTTATAAAGATGTGTAAGCTTTTGTCTGCAAATTTTTCCCGTTTGTTTATAAACAGAGATTTACGGTTTACGATTTGTCTAATATTTTTAATTATTTATTCTGCTTTCTTTTTGTTATGTAAACAGATAAGTGTGGGTTTGGAAACTCCGTATTGGGAGGATAAGGAGTATTTCAATTTTTCGCTTTGTATACAGACATTGGTTATGTTTTTTTCTGTTATATTTTTACGTGCAGAATACAGCAGCGGTGCTGTTCGCAATAAGATTATAACAGGTGCAAAGAGGACAAATATATACCTGTCCAATATTATAACGGTGTTTTCCGCTGCATTGATAATGATGGCTGTGTGGTTTTCCTGTGCCGCATTAGGTGTACCGAGTCTCAGAACATGGGAATTTGCTTATGCTTCATACGGTTCAAAAAATCTCAGCTCAACGGAAACCGGATGTTTTGATTTTATATGGTATATTATTGTGACAGTAATGTTTTTGGCTGCTGTCGCATCCATAGCTACTTTTATAAATATGCTTTTATCCGATAACTCCTCAGCAGGGGCTTTAGTTTCCTTTATTTTGTTCTCTGTTATGATATTCGGAACACTGTCACTAAGGATCGGAATAGATAAACCCGGATTTCATAAATACATATACCAAATAATTCTCGATTTCCTGCCCACAGGTCAAGGAATACAGATGTTTGATTTTGATACAGGTGATTATGTGCATATAGTCCGTATGACGTTGTCGTCTGCATTTATTACAGTTTCGACAACGGTGATAGGGGTTATATTATTCAAAAGAAAAAATATAAAATAGGGAGCAGTTTATGGAAATATGGTTATGGGTATCAGTCTGTATAATGGCTGTAATAATTATAATTCTTCTTGTAAAGATACACATTATGCACATATCCTGCAAGGAAATATGTATTGCTTTTGCCGATAGGCTCACGACCGATACCGATACACTTATTGATATTTCCGGCAGAGATAAATATATGCGAAAGCTTGCGAGTAGTATTAATCTTGAGCTTCGCAAATTACGAACACTTCGCAATCATTATGTCAATGGAAACAACGAACTTAAAAATGCCGTTACCAACATTTCCCATGACCTCAGAACCCCTCTGACCGCAATATGCGGATATCTTGATTTGCTTGAGCTGGAGGATAAAAGCGAAAATGCCAAAAGATATCTTATGATAATCAGAAACAGGGCAAATATCCTAATTGAGCTTACGGAGGAGCTTTTCAGATATTCTGTAATTCTGACATCTGAAAATGAAGCTGCAAAGGATAGGGAGGATTTATCAATTGGAGATATACTCGAAGAAAGCATAGCGGCATTTTATACTTCTCTGAGCGAAAAAGGAATAGTACCCGATATTGATATACCCGAACAAAAGGTGGTGAGAAATCTTAACCGCTCGGCACTGACACGGATATTTTCCAATCTGATTAACAATGCAATAAAATACAGTGACGGAGATCTTGAAATCCGCCTTACGGAAGCCGGTGAGGTTATTTTTACCAATACAGCCGCCAACATAAGTGAGGTACAGGTCGGACGGCTGTTTGACAGATTTTATACCGTTGAGGCGGCAAGAAATTCCACAGGTCTGGGACTTTCCATTGCGAGAGCATTGGTCGGACAGATGGGAGGAACAATATCGGCAGATTACCAGAACGGAAAGCTGAGTATTCATGTGATTTTTCCTATGCCTTGATTAAGCTGATGACTTATTGTATAAT
>CANQAJ010000134.1 GCA_947589365.1 uncultured Clostridia bacterium
TCAACTCCTGCCTACAGATACGATACCGTTAATTCCGCTCAATTTGCTTATTACCGTTTTTAAATGGTTAATCCCATTCACCGTCACACTTATCTCAACAATGGCCATGCCGTTCTTGCTCTCCCTCGAATTGAGATTGTGTATGAATAAATGCATGGCGGAAAGCTGATTTGTGATATCCGCAAGTAACCCCGTCCTGTCTGTGGCACTGATACGCAGCGTAGCCTTGAATGTTTCGTTCGCTATGTGATCAGCCCACTCGGCACTTACCCACCTTTCGGGTTCGGGAGATTTTGAAATATCCTTTGGAACATTGGTACATGACCTCTTGTGTATTGATACACCATATCCCCTTGTGATAAATCCTATGATATCATCACCCGGCAGCGGATTGCAGCATTTTGAATATTTTATCAGACAATCATCAAGCCCCGCAACCCTGACACCGCTGCTTATCTTCTTTTTGGGTATCTCGTCCTTTATAACAACGATCGGCTCATTTTCATTAACCGTATATTTCTTAAAATAATTTTCCTTTATCCTCGGAAGTATTCTCCACAGCTGTATTCCGCCGTAACCGATAGATGCATAAAAATCATCTATCGTATTGCAGTTCTGCCTGTGCATAACATCGGCAAGAAATTCCGGAAGCTCCTTCTCCGGCACATTTATGTTCAGCCGCCTGAATTCCGCCTCAAGCTGTCCCTTTCCCTCCTGTATATTCTCGTCACGCTTCTCTTTCTTGAACCAAAGCCTTATCTTGCTCCTCGCTTCACTCGTCCTGACGATGTTGAGCCAGTCCCTCTTCGGTCCCGTGCTTTCCTTTGCCGTCATTATCTCGACAATTTCGCCCGTCTTGACTTTATAATCAAACGGTACAATACGCTTGTCCACCTTAGCACCGTTCATACGGTTTCCTACTTCACTGTGTATGGCATATGCCACATCTATAACGGTAGCTCCGTTGGGCAGACTCAATACATCACCCTTCGGCGTGAATACAAATACCTCCTCGGGAACAAGATCCATCTTTATGGTACGCACTATATCCGTTGAATCATTATCACTCTGATTTTCAAGCATCTTCCTTATCCATGCAAGACGATCATCAAGGGAATTTTTCTTCGTTATTCCCTCCTTATATTTCCAGTGTGCGGCAATACCGTATTCAGCCGTATAATGCATTTCCCATGTTCTTATCTGAATTTCAAACGGTATCCCCTCCTTGCCTATAACAGTGGTGTGGAGTGACTGATACATATTGGGCTTCGGGGTGGAAATATAATCCTTGAAGCGATTCGGCAGCGGTTTGAAAATGTCATGCACAACACCGAGTACATTATAACAATCCGCAACACTGTCAACAATTACCCTGACTGCAAATATGTCATAAATCTGATCCATGGTGCGGCCTTTCATATAGGTCTTTTTATATATTCCGTGAATACTCTTAACTCTGCCCTCGATATATACATTACTTATTTCGTCTTTGAGTCTGTCATAAAGCTGCTGCTTTATTTCCGCAACAAAGTTTATTCTGTCTTTACTTTTCAATTCAAGCTGTCTTTCTATTTCCGAATATCCTACGGGGTCAAGATAGCGTATAGACAGATCCTCAAGCTCCTCCTTTATCGCCCTTATACCGAGCCGATGTGCTATCGGAGCATATACCTCCATAACCTCAAGTGCCTTGTCACGTCTGTGCTGTTCCTTCATGCACTCTATTGTACGCATATTATGAAGTCTGTCGGCAAGCTTTATTATTATTACCCTTATGTCATTTGACATAGCTATAAGCATTTTTCTTATATTTTCAGCCTGCTGCTCCTCTCTTGACGAATATGGAATTTTACCGAGTTTTGTAACTCCGTCTATAAGTATCGCTATCTCCGAGCCGAATTTCTTTGTTACCTCCTCAAGAGTTACGGGTGTATCCTCTACAACATCATGCAAAAGTGCAGCGGCTATAGACTCGGAATCCATTCCCAGCTCTGTAAGTATGCAGGCAACAGATGTAGGGTGAAGTATATACGGTATTCCCGAGGCTCTCCTCTGATCGCCGTGCATTTCCTCCGCAAACTTGTACGCCCGCTCGATAAGCCCGTAATCATAATTATGACTGCTCTTTTGCATCAGCTCTACCAATTCATTATAATCCTGGTAGTATTTAAGTTTCTCAGGCATTTCTTATATCCTCCTCTAATCTCCTGTATATTTCCGAAGCTCTCAGGTCAACCTTGCCCTCTGCCTGCGGTATATGTACATATATAACGTCCGCCATTCTCCGGTAATCGGCAAGGTGCAGCTCCTGCATAATATCAAGTATTATCATTATCTTAAAAATACTCGGTGCCTTGAGCGGTGTGCTTAATTTTGAAGCAAATCTGCCGACAGAATATGCCAGCACATCCGCCCTGTACCTTTCCCTTGCGTCCTTTTTAAGAAATGTATACAGAATCTTGAAATCATCTCTTGTCGGATATTTTCCTCTTATCTCCTTTTTGCATACTCCGCTTTTATACAACTCGTAATCCTGTAATTCATACATTGCCGCTTCTGTATCAAAAATCTCCTTATTATATCTTACATCCTTTATGATAAGTGAAATATTCTCTTTACCCTGATATTCGTTTTTTTCAAGGCTTACCGCAAAATCGAGGAGATCCCCCTCGGAATATGAAAACTCCTGCAAAGTTGTGAAGAAATACATAAGCGAAAGTCTTGATTTTCCCTTTGAAACGGAAAGTCTGAGATGCTTTCCGTCTTTCAGAGGTGTTATTTTGTCAAGCACGGCACCCGTTATACCGAAAACCGGCTTTGGATTTCCGCAGCCGAAAGGCTCAAATTCCTTAAGCATATCAGCCATATCGACCGTTATCGTTTCGGGATTTAGCGATGCATCGAGCTTTATCTCCGCAAGCGGCATATAAGGCAGCTTATTTGCGTAATCATTTATTGCACGTACAAACGGCTTTATATTTTCTCTCTTTATACTGAAACCCACCGCCATAGGGTGACCGCCGTATTTTTCAAGATATTCCGAACAGGCAAACACTGCGTCAACAATTGAAAAGCCTGCGATGCTTCTCCCGGAAGCCCTGCATATCTCCTCATTTCCTGCAATAAGAATAACAGGTTTTCCGTATTTCTCACTTATGCGTGACGCTGCTATTCCTATCACTCCGGGGTTCCATTCTTCGGAATATATAACCGGAATCCTGCTGTTTGCCGTTTCGGGATCGTTTTTCAGAATATCATCCGTTTTTTCTATTATTTTTGCTTCTATCTCCTGCCGTTTTGAATTAAGACTGCAAAGCAGTTCGGATTTTTCCTTTGCCCTCTCCTCATCCTCACTCAAAATCAATTCGAGGGCATCATACGGCGAAGCAAGTCTGCCTGCCGCATTTATTCTCGGTCCTATGCGGAATCCTATCGCACCCGAGGTTATATTTCCGACTCCCGCATCTTCTATAAGACTGCTCAGACCTATTCTTTCCGTATTTTCTATATTGACAATTCCCGCCTTGACTATATCCCTGTTTTCCCCCTCAAGCGGCACAACATCGGCAACCGTTCCTATGGCGGCAAGGTCTGAGTAATTCTCCATTATGGAAAATTCATCACCCTCAAGTGCAGTTATCAGCTTTAGTGCAATTCCGGCACCGCAGTAATTCCTGAATTTACAGGTTTCATCAGACCTATGCGGATTTACCACCGCAACGGCTCTCGGCAGTATATCGAGCGGCTTGTGATGATCCGTTATAACAACATCAATACCTATAGAATTGGCATGGTCTGTTTCTTCAATTGCGGATATTCCGTTATCAACCGTTATAATCAGGCTTACTCCCTCTGATTTAAGCTTATCCACAGCCTGTATATTCATCCCGTATCCCTCTGTATTTCTGTCAGGGATATAATACATTACATTGGCACACACCGATTCAAGGTATGAATAAAGTATTGCTGTTGCCGTTATTCCGTCGCAGTCATAATCGCCGTAGACGCATATCCTTTCATATGACACAACGGCATTCCTTATCCTCTCTACAGCCTTATCCATATCCTTTATATCCATAGGAGAATCAAGTTCATTTCCCACAGCGAAAAATCTCTCTATATCTTCCCTTTGTGTTATTCCCCGTATTGTAAGAAGCATGGCGGTAAAAACAGGCAGACCGTATAAAGAACACAGCTTTCTGACCATATCCCTGTTAAGCTCCGAAAATGTCCATTTTTTCATCACCGCACCGCCTCTTTCTATAATATTATATGATACCATTTTTTTTATAAATATTCAATATCATATTTTATATATAAAACAGTTTTTGAATGAGTGTTATTCGTCATATTTATTGCAGCAGTATTTTGTGCCTCTGCCGCATTTACTTTAAAAAATAATATTTATGAAAAGACACAAAAAATCACTGAATTTTCTATTGACATTTTAAACCGGATATGATATTATAATAAAGTCGCAGACGACAGACATACGGAGAGGTATCGAAGCGGTCATAACGAGGCGGTCTTGAAAACCGTTTGTCCGAAAGGACACATGGGTTCGAATCCCATCCTCTCCGCCACATATTTGTCCCGGTATCTTCGGGTATCGGGACGGAATATTCACCTTTGGAGGATTACCCAAGTGGTGAAGGGGATCCCCTGCTAAGGGATTAGGTCGGGAAACCGGCGCGAGGGTTCGAATCCCTTGTCCTCCGTAACAAAGGAAGCCGTGTTAATGCTGAATTTTCAGTGTTAATACGGTTTTTGCTTTTTTAATTATTTCCTATGAATAAACGGCTAACGGAAGTAAATCTATCTGTCAGACATGATAAGCGAAAGCAACTGTACAGGCTGTTACACATATTGTTATGACCGTGGGAAATATATCAAATTGCGAAAATTTATACACATTTTAGAATTTACACATTGAAACGGACATATTTATGTGTTATACTTCAATATACGACATAATATAGGAGCGTTGAGTATGAAATTCAATAGATTTATAAGATACACATCTGTTTTTCTTGCTTTGCTTGCTGCGGGTCTTGCCGGCGGCTGTACCGGGGATGACAATAAATCTTCCTCCTCGAGTCCGTCTTCTGCAACAGAGCAATCGGAGCAATCAGAAAAAGAAAAAGAATCCTCTGTTAAAGCCGATGTTTCAGAGGAAGAGAGTCAGGAAAGTGAGGAGGAATCTATACCCGAAATATCCGACCCCACACCCGATAATGAGGGAGAAACCGTAAACGGCATTTTCGTATATAATGATGTTGCATACGAACTCTTTTACGGAAGTGAAGACATGGCTAAATACTATGCCGAAACCATATCCGATATAAAGACGGCTCTCGGTGACGGGATAAAGGTATACAATGTTGTTGTACCGACACACGTAGGAGTTGATTTACCCGCAAAATTCGATGATTTATGCGAGCCGCAGGACGTATATCTTAATACAATTGTTTCATCATATACATCCGATGTTATCGGCATAAATGTATATGACAAGCTTATGCACCACAGGGACGAGTATCTTTATTTCAACAGTGACCACCACTGGACGGCACTCGCCGCATATTATGCATATGAAGAATTTGCCAAAGCTGCGGGAATTGAGCCTGTAAAGCTGAGTGAGCTTAACGAGGAGAAGATTGAGGGATATTCGGGTTCTCTTGCATATGACACAGGGCTTGAAACACTCAAAGAAGATTATGTGACATATTATACCTCTGATGATGATATAGACTGCACCAAGTATGACGAGGACGGCGAAAATCCCGAGGATTATATGCTCATACATGATTATGCAAGCGGAGTAAATTCTTATGGAGTATTTTTAGGCGGTGACACTCCGCTGCTTGTAACGAAGAACGAAAACGGCAACGGAAAGAAGATAGCAGTTGTAAAAGAGTCTTACGGAAATGCTTTTTCGCCGTTTATTGCATACACCTACAGCGAGGCACATTTTATTGATTTCCGTTATGTAAATTTTGACCTCAAGAGTTATCTTGAGGAAAACGGTATAGACGAGGTCATATTCATAAACAACTCAATGGCATCCGCCACTGACGCAAGGTGCGAAGAATTATCAAATCTCGTAAAATCATAGCGGCGGCGGCGTGCCGGCGGCGTGCCGCCGCTGTCAATCCGTAATTAGTTTTCTCAGGCGAATCAGTCTATGACTCGACCGTTAATTTACTCTATGAACAAGTGATAAGTTTGTCATTTGTAGTTGCGGA
>CANQAJ010000135.1 GCA_947589365.1 uncultured Clostridia bacterium
GTACCTTGACAACAGCGGAAAATTTTCCTTTGTTTATTTTTTCTATGATACCGATTTCCTCAATAATTCCGGTAAACATCACATATCCACCTCACCCTCAATAAGAAAATCGTCACCAAGCCTTGATATCATTGTATTTTTAAGCCTGAAAGCACTATCGGGAGATTCAACACCAATACCGCCGATCGGGGTCTTTGCGGTATTTCCGCCGAAAAGTTTAGGTGCAATATATATCTGTGCCTTATTTACAATGCCGCTGCTCAGAGCAGACCAATTCAGGGCTGCACCGCCCTCAAGCAGAATACTGTCAATTTTCTCCCCGCCAAGTTTTTTCATTAACACGCAAAGGTCGATATGTCCCTCTTTTTCGGGAATATTCATAATACGGCAGCCGTTTTTTTCATATTCTTTGATTTTATCCTTATCCTCACAACAAGTCGCAATAATCGTGCTTACTTCTTTTGCCGTCTTAACAATTTTGGAATCGAGCGGAGTAATAAGTCTGCTGTCACATATTATTCTTATGGGATTTTTTCCTCCCGGAATACGGCAGGTAAGCAACGGATCGTCTGCAATCACTGTGCCGGAACCAACCATTATTGCACTGAATTTGTGCCGTTGTTTATGTACATATTCCCTTGCAATTTCTCCTGTTATCCATTTTGATTTTCCTGTATATGCAGCAATTTTCCCGTCCGCTGTCATAGCGTATTTCATAACAACAAACGGAAGTCCTGTCCTTATATAATGTAGGAAAATCTCGTTAAGCCTGTCACATTCCTCTTTGAGAACATTTTCCTCAACCTCTATTCCGTGTTCCCTGAGAATTTTTATACCCTTGCCTGCTACAAGCGGATTGGGATCGCCGGACCCCACAACAACACGTTTTATCCCGGCTTCTATCACCGCATCGGTACAGGGCGGCTGTTTTCCGTAATGACAGCAGGGCTCGAGTGTGACATACATAGTTGCCCCCCTCGGAGAAACCTTGCACGAAGCCAGTGCATTACGCTCTGCGTGAGGCTCGCCGTATTTTTCGTGCCACCCCTGACCTATAATTTCTCCGTTCCTGACAATGACAGCCCCCACCATGGGGTTGGGAGATGTATAGCCGCAGCCTTTTTTTGCAAGCTCAAGGGCAATACTCATATATTCACTGTCATTCATAAAATCACTGTCCTTATATAATGTAAAGCAGATGTAAAAATCTGAAATATAATATTGAATGTCTACTATCAAGTATATACTTTTTCCCTTTCCCCGTCAAGGCTATTTTTGCCAACATACAGCAAACGGATTCTATATTTTAGTTGACATTCCTCTGCTTATTTATTATAATTAAAGACATTAAAAAACATACGGAGGTCTTAGTCTTATGTACAAGCTATTCAAATCAACCAAAACAGCATATTATATTTCATTAGTTGCCGCATTTATAATATTCCTTTCCGAATTATTTTTACTTCCACGACCGTTATGTTATATTGTAATAATTATTACGTACATAATCCTCGTTATTATTCTGTTTATCATCTTCATATCTGCAAATAAAAAATATAATAAGACATTGGAAAAGCTTTCATACGATCCGACAGAGTTTATCAAGGAACAGGAGTCCTTTCTGCAAGTTCCCCACCTACCTGAAAAAATTACGGCTTTGATCAAGACTAATATAGGCAGTGCATATATAAATTTAGACAGGTATTCCGAGGCAAAGGAAGTTTGCAGCTCACTTGAACCCTATGTAACTAAAAAATCAAATGTTATAAATAGATTTGTAATTATGACAAACCTTACGGTGATCAATGCCCATCTGAACGATCGTACATCAACAGAAAAATACCGAACAATGGCAAAAAACGCACTGAATGATATAAAAAACTCCAAGGTCTTTTCGGCTCCGGAAATGGTAAACAAGTATGAAATAATCTTCAGAACGTACTGTGCCTCAGCAGACTTTTTTCTTGAAAAAAATCATCAAACAGCAGATGAACTGCTGAAGTGTATTGATCCTTATTACGATATAAAACAAGAAGTCAGCGGATACAAAGACGAAGTGAGTCACCACTATATAAAAGGTTATGCCCTTACTGTTTTAGGTGAACACGATAAAGCGAGAGAGCATTTTGAATATATCACGAAAAGCGATACTAAGCTGCCATGTGCCGAACGTGTCAGGAACTACTTAAGAACAGGCGACCAAAGCTGTCTTGACGCTTAAGGTTATTTTATAAAAACAGCTCCGGTGAGGAATAGATCCCCGCCGGAGCTGTTTGTATTTGAACGGATATTTTAAATTTTTTCGATAAGAACCTTCATCTGCTGTTCAAATGTATCTTTGTCAACCAAATACATAAAATTCCTGTAGGAGCCGTCATAGGTCTCGTCCATAATTACTTTTTTTGCATTTTTTGCTGTGAGTGTTTTCCAGTAGCCGCAAACAAGATACGAACCGTCAGTTGTTACTTGTATAGGGGGTTGGAAAGGATAAATTGAGGAATAAATACCGGCTCTTGTAATATCCCCGCCTGCATATTCGTCACCCACAGATAATTTCTCGCCGTATACATAAACCGGCAATACGCACTTCATACCTTTTTTTAGTGTCAGAAGCGGATCAAAACATGAAGCTGTACTGTCCTCTATAACTATTGTCTGCCCACTTATATCATCTCCGTACCATGTTCTGTCAACTGCGACCTCATAAACAACGGTTTTGAGAATATTGTGTAAAACACTGCCCTCGCCGAATTTATCGTCATATACGTCATACTTATATTCCTTGACGTAGAGGTTGGTAATTTTACCCTCAACAATCTTATCCGTCTGATTTTTAAGCATATTCTCATCAAACATTGCAATATCCTCGGATGTCACGGGCATATTCAGTAATTCTTCATTATCCTCTGTTTCCGGCAAGGCAAGCTCGGAATATTTAACTGTTCCGTCAGATTCGGAATTATCCTTTACTTCCTCGGGTTCGGAGGAGTAAGGGGAGAAACCTTCCGAGGGTTCTGTTATGGCATCCTGTTTATCGCTTGAGATGTCAACCGGTTCATTCTCATTAACTCTGCCGATATAGTTGATTGCTGCAAAGCCCAAGGCTGCTGCAATGCACAGGCACGCCGCACTCATTGCCCACTTTACATAGGACGGTGCCTTATTCTTTATTTTTCCCTTGGCTTCTTCAATAAAACGTTCGTCAATATCGGTTATGGCATTATACAGCTTTTCGCTTTTATTTTTTTTCATAATAAATAACCCTCCTTCTCAAGAGCAGCTTTCAGGCTTTGTCTTAGTCTGTAAAGCTTCTTAGCTAATTTCTTGTCGGAAATTCCGTATTCCCCGGCAAGTTTATTTACCTTTTCTCCGTACCAGTAACGTCGTACGAACAGAACTCTGTCCCCCCTCGTAAGAAATGCAAGCCATGAATTGAGTGCTTCGGCAAGCTCCTTGCCCTCAATTTCATTCTCCACATTGTCGGAAGAGGGTATGCAGTCCTCAAGCTCGTCAAGAATTTCTTCAATCCCTGAATAACGCTTTTGCCTGTGATTTTTTCTCCACATATCAATAGCCGTATTCCTCGTTACTCTGCCGAGCCATGTACTCAGTTTTACGGGTTTCTGCGGAGGTATGGAATTCCATGTTTTAAAATAAACATCATTGACACATTCTTCCGCATCCGACTCGACCGTCAATATGTTGACCGCAATATTACGACAGTAAGTGCCGTATTTCACGTCAAGCTCGGAAATTGCCGATTCGCTTCGTTCAAATAATAATTTTACTATTTCCGGATCATCCATGTTTTTTCCCCCTCCGTTATATTGTTGTCTGAAGGCCTTCATATATAATGACGATATTTAAAAGAATATATTCCTGTATTTAATACTGAAATAAAAAAATCACAGGCAAATTTCTCAGCCTGCGATTTTTGTTTTATAGAAAGGAGTACTATGAGAATATCAAAATTAATATATCACAACCCTGCTACTCTCCCGCCACTATTATATCCTTTTTTTATTGATATGTCAAGCACAAAATTTTGTCAATATGCAGTAATTGTATTAAAAAAGACCGTAATATTCTCTTGACTTTATATTTTACGGATATTATAATGTTAGATGGCTTTTGTTATTTTTTTGTAAACAAAATTTGAACAATTATTAAAGACGATTAGTTGTTATTTGTCCGTGCCTTTGAAAGGCGGAAGTGGAAATGCCGCTGTATGGTTAAGAATGTATCAGAGCAGTGAAAATGGGAAAATTAATTAATAATAATTGAAGAAGAAATTTAATTATATATATTTTATGAGGGGATAATATGGCAATTTTTAATTCAAGAAATATCGAATTTCGCAATCCGACGGGGGCAGTACCCTCCGGTACAAAAATTCATCTTAAGATAGTTCTTGAGAGGGATTTGAAATGTTCGGCTGCTTTTGCAATTCTGAAGGATGATTCGTCCGGGGATGCGTTCGTTTCAAGTATGTACTGGTGCGGAATGGTCGGAGATGACCGTGAGCAGTGGGAATGTGATATCGATCTTGAAAATGTCGGTCTGTATTGGTACAATTTTGAGATTGATACCTGTTACGGTAAAAGATATATAATGAAAGGCTTCGGAGGAGAGGGATATCTTGCACTGACAAACCGAGAGCCGCATTTTCAGCTTCTGTGTTATGATAAGGATTTTGAAACTCCCGATTGGATGCCGGGCGGTATAATGTACCAGATTTTCCCCGACAGATTCTTTAATTCGGGCAAAGCAAAGAAAGGTGTATATCCTGATAAGAAAATACAGACCGAATGGGATGTTATTCCTGACTGGCGACCGAATGAGCATGGGGTTATAACCAATTCCGACTTTTTCGGCGGCGACCTTGAGGGAATAACACTCAAGCTGCCGTATCTTAAAAGTCTCGGGGTGACGTGCATTTATCTTAACCCCATATTTGAAGCATATTCCAATCATAGGTATGATACGGGTGATTATGAAAAGATAGATCCTGTTCTCGGGGACGAGGAGGATTTCAAGAGGCTTTGTGCGGAAGCTGCTAAGCTTGGCATACACGTTATCAATGACGGTGTGTTCAGTCATACGGGTGATGACAGCAAATACTTTAACCGCAAAAACAGATATCCTGCTAATGGTGCATATAATTCAAAGGAATCGCCGTATGTTGATTGGTATAAATTTATCGAATGGCCGAACATATATAATTCATGGTGGGGATTTGATACTCTTCCGGAGGTTGAGGAGCTTTCTACCTCATTTAACGAATATATAAACGGTGAAAACGGAATAATCAGAAAATGGATAAAGGCAGGAAACAGCGGTTGGCGGCTTGATGTTGCTGATGAGCTTCCGGATGAATTTATACAGCATTTGCGTGAGGCTGTCAAATCCGAAAACAAAGATGCACTTCTTTTGGGAGAGGTGTGGGAGGATGCTTCAAACAAGGAAAGCTATGGTTCGAGGAGAAAATTTCTGCATGGAAAAGAGCTTGACAGTGTTATGAACTATCCGTTCAGGGATGCCATACTCGGTTTTCTTGACTGCGGGGACGGCAGAGAGATGATTGAGATTGTTCTGAATATTCTTGAAAATTATCCGCGTCCCGTTGTACGTTGTCTTATGAATTTGCTCGGAACGCATGATACGGAGAGAGTGATTACACTTCTTGCCGGGGAAAGGCAGAACGGCAGAGGAAGGGAATGGCAGGCTGCAACTTCGCTGAATCCGGAGCAGCGTGAATACGGTCTGAGGAGGATGAGGCTTGCGAGCGGAATACTGTATACACTACCGGGCATTCCGTGTATATATTACGGCGATGAGGTTGGTGTTGAGGGATACAAGGATCCGTTCAACCGAAAAACCTTTCCGTGGGGAAATGAAGACAAGGGGCTGCTTGAATGGTACAGAAAGCTCGGAGAGATGCGTCTTAGCCGTTCTTGTCTTATTGACGGTGATCTGCGTGAGTTCGGTTCTGCCGGCAGGACAATGGGGTATATACGTGAGGATGAAAAGGAGATGCTTCTTTGCGTATTCAATGCAGCGGATCACGCAATAAATTTTCGTATGCCGGATGAATTTATCGGAGGGGAAGCTTTGCTCGGCACGCAGGTTGAGGGCAATGAAATCATAATTCCCCGTGACAGCTGTGCCTT
>CANQAJ010000136.1 GCA_947589365.1 uncultured Clostridia bacterium
ATATATTTTTCATCATTCGATTGTTTTACAATTTCCATTCCTATTTTTAATAATTCTGATGGTTCATGTATAAAATGACGTTTATTCATATTACCTCACCCTATCTTATTATACACTTTTCCTTCGGATTTTTAAATAGGTTGTCTTATTTGTCGTTTGCTATAGTTGTTCTCAATAAAATAATTATTAATTGACAGCAAGGCTTTTCCGCCACTTGATATGAATTGTTTTCTTTCCCAAACTCCTTTTATATATAATAGCAAATAGGGGGCAGTGCTGTATTGAGAAGGTTCTCAGTTAGGGTTGTTTCGGCGTTTCATACTGCACCATAGACCACAAAACGGGAGGTTTTGTCGCGGTGAAGGAGTTCTTCCCGGAACCCCTTGCCTATTGTGAAATGATGACTGTCATTTCATATCCGGCTGAACGTACGGAAAGCTATACTACTTGTGGCACGAAAACATAATTCGTATTTACAGCTATTTCGATGGAAAAGGAACGGATTATTTTGTTATGAAGTATATTAAGGGCGTAAGCTTTGATGAATACCTCAAGCAGAAGGGAGAGAAAAATCATTTTGAAGATACACAGCGGATTCTTGTAAAACGTGTGCCTTGAACGGCATATTGAAATTATCCAAGACAGATATTTTGACAATGGATATATGCGGCAGGATTTGAAAACTTTGGCACTTTCAAATTGTATTGAATATTGGAATGCCGTTGATTCCAAACGTGGACTATTCGGTAAAACCGCTTGATTTGAAGATCTGAGTCATACTTCTTGCCTACTTAGACGGAGTCTTAACCGAGGAGGAGACTCTTGATGCATTTTGCGAAGATACAGCCAACGAATGTCGTGTACATATTGAGAGTTCCATTATCGGTCATGATATTGAGTTCCAGGATAATTATACGGTGGTCACCGTAAAATTTATTTGAATATAAAGGAGAAAAATAATTATGAAATCGCAATCTTTAAATAAAATCGTTTGTGTTATAACAACATTGGCGGTTATGATAACAGTATTAATTGGGTTTTCAGTTCCGGTGTTTGCCGATAATGATTATTTAAGTGCCAGAGAAGCGAGAAACGGCATTGTGGTTGTAGAAACATATGTCGAAAATGGTATTTATTATGCAGTGAGATCAAATGGAACACTTTATCAATGTGGGACTTTGGGAGACAGTTGGTGGACTTCGGGTACGGGATTTTTTGTTGGTAATCCCGGCGATAACGCTCAGTATATTGTAACAAACCATCATGTTGTTGAGGCCTTCCTTTCAACTAATAAGGGAGATAATCGTTATATTTATACGGATCAAACAACAACGCAAGGTGAAACGGTAATTTTAGTGTTTGACAAAATTGAACTGCGCATATATTATTCGGAAGACGATTATGAAGAAGCCTATGTTGACTGCTATGGCGATAAAAACGACGTTGACCTCGCAGTCCTCAAAATCAGTCACCCTACCGACAAGCGCAAAACACTTCCGATAGGCAAGGTCAATGATGAAATGGTTGGTAATACAGTGTATGCTATCGGATATCCGGGCATGGCGGATAATTCATTGACCGGTGCAAGTAGCAAAGATATCCAGGATGCTACTGTTACAAAGGGTACTATCAGCAGAATCGCTATGAATAGCGGTCACGGTGTTGAACGTATTGCAACGGATGCAGTGATAAACCACGGAAACTCAGGCGGTCCTCTTGTGGACGAAAATGGAAATGTTGTCGGCGTAAATACTAATAGCTGGACAGAAAATAACATTTCAACTTTCTATGCGATAAGTAGCACTACTCTTACAGATTTCCTCTATAAAAATAATATTCCGTTTACGGAGGCTGTCAACATTCCAAATAATGTGGGCACTATAGTGGCGATTATCGTTGGCGGAGTAGTTGTAGTGATAGGATTTGTCGTGGTAGTTATTATAATTAGCAAGAAAAAGAAAGTTAAGGCGGCTATGGGCGGTTTTGTTTCTCAGCAGGCGGTTGCAGGCGGTTTTGTTCCTCAGCAGACGGTTGCGGGCGGTTCTGTTCCTCAGCAGACGGTTGCGGGCGGTTTTGTTCCTCAGCAGGCGGTTGCGGGCGGTTCTGTTCCTCAGCAGACGGTTGCGGGCGGTTCTGTTCCTCAGCAGACGGTTGCAGGCGGTTCTGTTCCTCAGCAGACGGTAGCGGGCGGTTTTGTTCCTCAGCAGGCGGTTGCGGGCGGTTCTGTTCCTCAGCAGACGGTTGCGGGCGGTTCTGTTCCTCAGCAGACGGTAGCGGGCGGTTTTGTTCCTCAGCAGGCGGCTGTGGGCGATTCTGTTCCTCAGCAGACGGTTGCGGGCGGTTCTGTTCCTCAGCAGACGGTAGCGGGCGGTTCTGTTCCTCAGCAGACGGTTGCGGGCGATTCTGTTCCCCGGCAAGCACTTATGGACGGTTTTGTTCCTCAACAGGCGGCTGGCGATTATGAATCGGTGGCAAAAGTGCAGAACGTAGCCCCAAAGAAGGCATTTATCCGTTCTATGTCGCCTCAGCACAACGGAATGATTTTTCCCATAGGAAACGTGCCTGTCACTATTGGCAAAAACGCAAGCTTGTGTGGTATAGTTTTCAACGATAAAACTCCCGGTGTCAGCGATCAGCATTGTTCTGTAAGTTACGATTACAATACAGACTTGTACACTCTTACAGACCTTAATTCTACATACGGAACAGTTTTGTTCGATGGTCAGAAGCTTAATCCGGGTCAGTCGATAATCCTTAAACCTGGAACTGGTTTCTATGTTGGTGACAAGGCAAATATGCTAAAGATGGAAGTTGAGTAAATGTAATATGCAAAAGAACACAATATAAGGTTTGTAAAAAAATAATAAATTGACCTCTTGTTTTAAAAATATTCGGAAAAACAATTTTTCTTAATATGACTGTCGGATGCAGCCTGACCCGTTTGACTTGTTTTTAGGTCAAACGGGTAATTTTTAAGCTGCTTTTTTTGGGCAGTATATCTTTCCATTTAAGTTCACCCGTTTCATGGATTCTTGACGTAAAAGAACAGGCTGCCATATGTTATAATACTGCTTTATCCGTCATTGTATTTTTAAGTGTGAGCGTAAGCCGGAATACACATATTTATGCCGTTTCCGGTTATAATAAATGTATCGGCGGTTAAATTTATAATTTTATTCAGTAAATCTTTCTCAAGCCGTACATTGACAGATTATTAGGGGAATATTATTATCCTCCGCATTTTTAAACTCATCTGTAAACTTAATTTTCCCAATGTATACGGTAAGTTTCAAATATATACTGCGTACACTTCCCTGTCTGAACCTTTTATTAAACAATTTTCTCCTTTTTTCGTTAAAATAAATAGAAATTCAACAAATATCTTTAAAATTTACATTTTATTCATAATTGATTAATACTATTTTAATTTATTTTCCATTAAATTTAAATCTTATTTGGAAAAACATTATAAATTTTATACAAAAAAATTTACACCTTTGAAATAGTCAACAATTTTAAACATATTATTTTGTATAAAAAACAGAGGTGAATAACTGATTTGTATAACTTTCAACAATTATTTTTTCGCAATATGGCTATTGTCATTTTTTTGTCAATAATCTATAATGCATATTGAACAATTTTATTAGTGAGGTGTATTCCATGAGATTGCGTAAACAGGCACTTGGAAACAGAAATCTTATTGGTACAAGAGTTGAGGAAGTTCGTAAGAAAAAAGGAATGAAGCAGAAAGAACTTCTTGCTCAGCTTCAGGTCAGGGGGGTTGATATGAATGCCTCGGGTCTTTCAAAGCTTGAGGGTCAGATAAGGTATGTAACGGATATTGAACTTGTTGCACTTGCTGATATACTTGAAGTACCCGTCGACAAGCTTCTCGGACGTGAGAAATAGTGGTATGATTCCGTATTTTCCTTGCCGGAAACAGATTGCAGAATGTAGTTTACAAAGCATCAAAATTATGTTATTATATTCTTATAAATAATGCACGGAGGTAAAATATGGAAAATTATAAGAAAGAATTTATTGAATTTATGGTTGATTGTCAGGTTCTTAAATTCGGTGATTTTATTACAAAAAGCGGAAGAAAAACTCCTTTCTTTGTCAATACGGGATTTTATCGCACAGGTGAACAGCTGAGGCGACTTGGCGGATATTATGCCGAGGCAATAAAAGGAAAGTTCGGTCTGGATTTTGATGTTCTTTTCGGACCTGCATATAAGGGCATACCACTCTCGGTTGCGGCATCTATGGCTATAAGTGAAAAATATGGTGCTGATATACGATATTGCTCTAACCGCAAGGAAGTAAAGGATCACGGAGATAAGGGTATTCTCCTCGGAAGTCCGATAAATGACGGAGATAAAGTGGTTATTATAGAGGATGTTACCACGGCGGGTACATCCATTGAGGAAACACTTCCGATAATCAAGGCTCAGGGAGATGTTGAAATAATAGGTCTTGTTGTTTCCGTTGACAGAATGGAGAGAGGACAGGGCGAAAAGAGTGCACTTAAGGAAATCGAAGAAAAATACGGACTTAAGACGACAGCCATTGTTACAATGGCGGAAGTAATTGAACATCTTTACAACAAAGAATATAAGGGTAAGGTCATTATTGATGACAAGCTCAGGGAATCTATTGATGCATATTACAAACAGTACGGTGCAAAAAATTAATACATAATTTACCGAAGTGCCATCGTTATAAAAAGAACGGTGGCACTGTCATTATAGTATGATAATACAAAAATTTCCTTATTTTTCGTTGTTTCAGTCAGGAATATATTATCGGCAAATTCAATTCATAAATGTGCTATATATAAATTTACGTGTGCGGCTGTGGGAAAAATCTTACAGCCGTACATATGCATGAATGCATAAATGTATTGTAATTGAGAGCAAAAATTATTATAATATAGATAAAGAAACAGGGGAGTGGAGAGTATGGGAATTTATCTTAATCCTGCGAATGACGGTTTCAAAAGAACTCTGAACACGGATATATATATTGATAAAACATTGCTGATAAAATATACAAACAACTGTTTGTATACAAGACAATGTAATATTTGTGTAAGCCGACCGAGGCGTTTCGGAAAGTCCGTGAACCTCGAAATGCTGTCAGCGTACTACAGCAGAGGCTGTGATTCAAGGGCGATGTTTGAGGGACTGAAAATTTCTGAAATACCCGAATGGGATAAGCACATGAATAAATATAATGTTATTCATATAAATATGCAGAGATTTTTGAGCAACAGTAAATCCATGGATGATATGCTTGAGTTGCTTAAAAAAACTATAATGAGAGATTTCAGAAAGGAATATAATAAGTATCTTGATGAAATTGATTTTGAACACGGTTTGTCTTTTTGTATGTCGGATATATACGATATGGAGGAAATACCGTTTGTAATACTGATAGATGAGTGGGATTGTATATTCCGAGAGCATAAGGATGATAAGGAAGCACAGAAAAAATATCTTGATTTTATAAGAGACTGGCTTAAGGATCAGAGCTATGTTGCTCTTGCTTATATGACGGGAATTCTTCCGATCAAGAAATACGGAACACATTCGGCTTTGAATATGTTTGATGAGTACTCAATGATAGAATCGGCTGAGATGTCGGAATATACCGGTTTTACCGAAAAGGAGGTAACAGAGCTTTGTAGGAAGTATAATAAAAATATCAAGGAAATGCGTTATTGGTATGACGGTTATAAGATTGAAAGTGATGTACATTTATACTGCCCACGCTCTGTGATATCATCAATTAAAAAAAATAAATATACAAATTATTGGTCAAGAACGGAAACATATGAGGCATTGTCAAAGTATATTTCCATGAATTTTGACGGATTGTATGATGCAGTGGAGCAGCTGCTTGCGGGTGTGAAGATAAAAATAGATACCAATACATTTCAAAATGATATGACGTCATTAAAATCAAAGGATGACGTATTTACGTTGCTTGTGCATTTAGGCTATCTCGGCTATCTTCAGAACAGCGAGGAGGTTTATATACCGAATAAAGAGGTGGCAAATGAGTATGTAACGAGCATGAAAGCGGAGGGAAAATGGGGTAATGCCATAAAGGCACTTGAGCAATCGAGGGAGCTTCTTGCACTTACGCTTTC
>CANQAJ010000137.1 GCA_947589365.1 uncultured Clostridia bacterium
AATTTACCAATGACGTATGGAATGCTCTTAACGAGGATAATAAGGTATCTCTTTATACAAGATTTATAGATATTACCACAGGCGAATATGAGGATAGAATTGTAAATAAAAACAAATAATAATAAAAAAGGGGATAATACAATGGCAAACGAAATTGAATTGAAATACGGCTGTAACCCTAATCAGAAGCCGTCAAGGATTTATATGCAGGACGGCTCTGAACTTCCCGTTACAGTGCTTAACGGCAAGCCCGGTTACATCAATTTTCTTGATGCATTTAACAGCTGGCAGCTTGTTTGTGAGCTTAAAGCTGCAACAGGACTTCCGGCTGCGGCGTCATTTAAACACGTAAGTCCTGCCGGTGCGGCAGTTGCAACAGAACTTTCGGATACATTAAAGAAAATCTATTTTGTTGATGATCTGGAACTTTCACCGATTGCAAGTGCATATGCTAAAGCAAGAGGTGCAGACAGAATGTCATCATATGGAGATTGGGCAGCACTTTCCGATACCTGTGACAAACAGACTGCACTTCTGCTTAAAAGAGAGGTTTCAGACGGAATTATAGCTCCCGATTATACCGATGAGGCACTTGAAATACTCAAATCAAAGCGTAAAGGAACATACAATATTGTTAAGATAGATCCTTCATATGTTCCGGCAGAAATTGAGAATAAACAGGTCTATGGAATTAATTTTGAACAGG
Source organism: uncultured Clostridia bacterium (assembly GCA_947589365.1). Taxonomy (GTDB): domain Bacteria; phylum Bacillota; class Clostridia; order Oscillospirales; family Acutalibacteraceae; genus UBA1213. The sequence goes on from CANQAJ010000137.1 coordinate 707, forward strand.
GAAGAAATAATCTTAAAATAGATGAGGATATGCTCAAAAATATAGTGACAGAAAATAAAGAGCTTACGGAAGAGGCTAAGCGTGACCTTATAATTTCCCTTATTACACTTAAATATACGCAGTCAAATTCCGTCTGCTATGCAAAGGACGGACAGGCAATAGGCGTCGGTGCAGGACAGCAGTCAAGAATACACTGTACACGTCTTGCAGGAAATAAGGCTGATATATGGTATCTCCGTCAGTGTCCGAAGGTTCTTGCACTTCCGTTTAAAGATGATATACGCAGACCTGACCGTGATAATACAATAGATGTATATATTTCGGATGATTATGAAGATGTTCTTGCAGACGGAGTATGGGAGCAGTTCTTTACAACAAAGCCCGAGCCGCTTACCCGAGAGGAGAAAAAGCAGTGGCTTTCAACATTCAGTGGAGTTTCTCTCGGCTCTGATGCATTCTTCCCGTTCGGGGATAATATCGAAAGGGCAAAGAGAAGCGGTGTGCAGTATATAGCACAGCCCGGCGGATCAATCCGTGACGATAACGTAATTGATACCTGCAACAAATATGGAATGACAATGGCATTTACCGGCATTCGTCTTTTCCACCATTAATGGAGGTATTGATATGAAAATATTGGTAGTAGGAAGCGGCGGAAGAGAGCATACGATAATCCGCAAGCTAAAAGAAAGTCCCAAGGTAGACAAAATATATGCCGCACCCGGCAACGGAGGTATTTCACGTGATGCGGAGTGCGTTAATATCGGTGCTATGGATAAAGAGGGTATTGCAAAATTTGCAAAGGAAAATGCGGTCGATATAGTTTTTGTAGCACCCGATGACCCGCTTGCGGACGGTATGGTAGATACTCTGACAGAGAACGGCATACGTGCTTTCGGTCCGTGTGCTAATGCGGCTGTAATAGAAAGCAGTAAGGTATTTTCAAAGAACCTTATGAAAAAATACAATATCCCCACGGCGGAATATGAAGTTTTTGACGATCCTAAAAAAGCTATGGAGTATATTGAAAAAAAGGGAAAATATCCTGTTGTTGTAAAGGCTGACGGTCTTGCACTCGGAAAGGGAGTAATTATAGCTCAAAATCACGATGAAGCAAGGGCGGCTCTCAAAGAAATAATGGAGGATAAAAAATTCGGCAAATCGGGTAATAATGTTGTGGTCGAGGAGTTTCTTACAGGTCCGGAGGTTTCCGTTCTTGCATTCACAGACGGAAAAACGCTAAAGCCTATGGTATCCTCAAAGGATCATAAAAGAGCCTATGACAATGACGAGGGGCTTAATACAGGCGGTATGGGTACAATAAGTCCAAATCCGTATTATACCGATGAGATTGCGGAAATATGCAGAAAAACCATATTTGAACCGACCGTTGCAGCTATGAACAGCGAAAACCGTACATTTAAGGGTTGTCTGTACTTCGGACTTATGATCACTCCCGATGGCCCAAAGGTTATCGAATATAACGCACGTTTTGGTGACCCTGAAGCACAGGTTGTATTGCCAAGGCTCAAGACGGATTTTGTAGATATTATAGAGGCAGTTATTGACGGCAGACTTGATGAAATCAACATTGAATGGTCTGAGGAAGCCACAGCTTGTGTCGTTATGGCATCGGGAGGATATCCGCTTGCATATAAAAAAGGCATTGAGATTAAAGGACTTGACGATAACGGACAGATAGACGGAGCTACTGTTTACCATGCGGGAACAAAATACGAAAACGGAAAATTTTACACAAACGGCGGACGTGTCCTTGGTATAACCGCAAGCGGAAAGACACTTGACGAGGCACTGAATAAAGCATATGCCGCAGTGGAGAAGATATCCTTTGACAATGCACATTACCGTAGGGATATAGGAAAAATTAATAAATAAAATAGGCTTTTATAAAAATGACGGTGTCAGACAAAGGCACTGTCATTTGTTTTTTATTCGGTATAAATTTTATAAAAAACAAAATATAAAAATGTTTCTATAAATTAGCATATATATTTTTGGTTCAATCTCCAATAATAAATAAGGGAGTTGAGGAATATGAAAAAATATATAATACTGTTTTTAAGTACAATACTATGTATTACGGGAATTTTTACATTCGGGAGAATGACAGCGGATGCATTTGAGGTTTCTGTCTACATCGTAAAGCTTTCAAGTGCTGATAATACGGTGACGGCTTCGGGAAAGCTTGCATATAATACGGAAAATAATATAATGAGCGATAATTATTTCATAATTAATAAGATATATGTAAACGGGGGTGATACCGTAAAAAAGGGTGACCCCCTTATGACTGTGCTCGAGCCTGTTAGCAGTGATATGATACCATATTCATATTCTGAAACAGATACATTAATTTCTATGCTTTCAAAAACGGATATCTCGGAAGAAATACTGAGCAAAATAAAAAAATACTGTAATGAGAGAACAATATGTGCAAAAACTGACGGTGTTGTTTCAAATATTGCTCACAGCGAAAATGAGATTGTCAAAAAAAATACATTGCTCATGAAGATTTCAGATTCAGACACACTTGTTGTCCCCGTAAATATAAATGAGGCGTATATAGAAAAGATAAAAACAGGTCAGAAAGCGACTATAAAATTTACGGCACTCCCGGATGAAAAATTCAGCGGTAAGGTGTTATCAATATCAAAGGAGGCAAAACAAACTACGGGACTTACATCTAAAGAAACTTCGGTAGAGGTAAGAATCAGGCTTGATGAAACAGATAAAAAACTGAGAATAGGCTACAGTGCAGAATGTACGATAACCACATCAACAGATAAGAATAAGATCATACTTCCGTATGAATATGTACGCTCGGACGAAAAGGGAGATTATGTATTTATTGCAAGAGGAAATCAGGCAGTAAAAAAATATATAAAAACGGGTACCGAATATAAAAAAGGAATAGAAGTAAAATCGGGTATTGAGGTGGGGGACAAAATAATAAAGGAACTCAGCGATATAAATGACGGGCAAAGAATAAAAATATCGGCAGGTGAGGGAAGTGCTTGAAATAATATGGAAATCACTCAGGGGCTTTTTGAAAAATAAGGGAAGAACTTTCCTCACTCTTTTGGGAATATCCGTTGGTGTTGCGGCAGTTATAATCACGATGAGTATAAGCAATTTAGGTAAGCAGGCACTCGGCGAGGAGATAGACAGCCTCGGAATGGGAGGTATTTCCATAAGTCTTAACGATAATAATGCACCGCTTACGGTTTCGGAGCTTAACGAAATAGAGGAGATATCCTCCGTTAAATCCGCAATGCCGCTTGTATTTGAAACATCAACAGTATACTTTCACAATCAGACACTTCCGGTATGTCTTTTCGGTATAGACCGCAATGCTGAAAGTGCCATATCCCTGAAGCTTTTGTACGGAAGATTTTTTAATGTAGGTGATATTGCATCATACTCAAGAGTATGCATGGTTGACAGCAAATTTGCGGAAACAAATTACGGAACGGAAAATATAACAGGGAAAACAATAACGATAAACAATGGCGGAAATACAGACACTTACGAGATTGTGGGAATACTTAAGACGGGAAGCGGACTTATTCAGAATGTTATGGGTAGTGTTATACCCGATTTTGTATATATACCCTACAGCACAATGCAGAAAAATATGTCAAGCAATAATTTTACTCAGATTGTAATAAAAACAGGCGATGATGAAAGCTATGAGGCACTGAGTGAAGAGGTAGTGCAGAAAATTGAAAGAAGCAATAATTACAAAAATGCATATACCGTAAATAACCTTGCAAAACAGAAGGACACCCTTGACGGCATAATAGATATTTTTTCTTTGGTATTATCTGCAATAGGAGCGGTTTCTCTTGTTGTTGCGGGTATGAATATAATGAATGTAATGCTCGTATCCGTGAAGGAAAGAACAAGGGAGATAGGAATAAAAAAGGCAATAGGTGCAAAAAACAGTATGATAGCGGCAGAATTTCTTGCGGAATCGGCAGTGATAAGTCTGTTCGGGGGATTATTCGGGATAATACTCGGTAATGCGGTAATGTATATAGGCGGTGCGATATCAGGATTGACAATAGTGCCGCAGGTTGATATAATCGTAATAATGCTTATATTTTCCGCAGCAATCGGTGCGTTATTCGGAATATATCCGTCACTCAAGGCGGCAAAGCTCAGACCTGTTGATGCACTGAGATACTATTGAAAGCAAGGAGCCGTATTATGGAAAAATATATAGATTTTCCGAATTTGCCGGAGTCTGAAGTGACAGAGGTCATAATGTCGGGTGACAGACTTGAATTTATATGCGAACTGATGAATAATTATCATATAAATATATTGTCGCCATGTCCTTTGAAAAATATAGACGGTTCAGAGAAATATCATGCGGATATGGCGGTCTGTCATCTCGGCGGAAATAAATTTGTTATGGATGAAAATAACAGGGAGCTTATAAACGGTTTTGTTTCTCTTGGGGCGGAGGTTTCGGTATGCGGCGGTATAGATGCAAAAAATCCTAAACTTAATGTATGCTTTTTGAAAGATAAGGTCATATGTAACAGAGACAAAACCGATAGGAAAATTTCGGATTTTTGTCAAGATAATAATATAGAGGTACTTCATACTAAGCAAGGGTATGCAGCCTGTTCGACAGCCGTTGTTTGTGAAAATGCTGTGATAACGGCGGATAACTCAATATATGGAGTATGTATAAAAAACGGAATAGATGTATTGAAGATAAATGAGGGTTATATAAGGCTCGACGGTTACGATTACGGATTTATAGGAGGGTGCTGCGGACTTATTGACAAAAGTCTTATGGTATTCAGCGGAGATATAACAAGGCATCCCGACTTTGAAAATATCAGAGCATTTACGGCAAACTACGGTGTGGATATAGAATCTCTCGGAAAAAATGACTTGTATGATATAGGCGGAATATTGCCTGTGAAAGAGAAAATCAGATAAACTGCGTATTTTTCGATTATTCGTAAAATACGCAGTTTATTACTGTAATCATTTTCCTGATATGGAACATATTTTTATGATAAAACCACTGTACAAATGAAAAACAATGTTGTATAATTGTTCATGCAGGCGAAAATGATAATTACTTAATGCCTGACATAGCATTGATTATATGACCGGGGCGGTTGTGCGGCATGAGGTGATAAATATAATCTGAATTTGTTTTATAATAATGATGTTTAGTGATAGGGACGTTTTAGTTTGAAAATAGATTAAATTTATCTAACCTAAAATGAAAAAATTAAAAATTTTTGTATAAAAGGATGATAAAATCCTTGTAATTATTCTTTTTTTGCTGTATAATGGTAGTGGTTTCAGTAGAAATTAATAAATATTGGGAGGTATATCCTATGGCAGAAAATTCCCTGACTTT
>CANQAJ010000138.1 GCA_947589365.1 uncultured Clostridia bacterium
ATAGCTTTTTGAAACGTGCCTGCCTTGACTGTTTCACGGAACGATCTGCCGTTAAAATCTCGTATAGGCTTTGACTGCCTCTCAACAACATTTACATATCCGCTTATCTCCACGGTATTATCCGCTCTGATTTCAACTTTCAAATTTTCACCACCACCTTAAATAATTTGTGATATAAAAAAGCACTTGATTTAGGGCATTGCCTTCTCAAGTGCTGATTTATTATGTTTTCTACACAGTATTTCCTCGTTAAAATTATCTCCGAGCCTTGACCGCAGGTATGTTATAATTTTTTCTTTTTCCTCATCCGGCAATTCATCAAAACTTTGCTGTTTAAAATTTGCCGTGGTTGTATAATCGTCCATTCCATTTCTTTCTTTCGGGTATGAAAAAACCGCCTTGATTACTCAGGGCGGTTAAAAATCATTCCTCTTTAGGTTCAAATCTGATACCGTTATCTCCGGGATAGGGCGTGTCGTGTTCTTCTCTCATCATTAAGTCTCTTGGGATACCGGAGGGAAAAGCTTTACACACTAAACCTTTTTCACGGTGTTTGCAATAACTACACATAATTTCCCTTCCGCCGACATCACAGTGCCAACGCTCTTTTTCATATGCCATAATCAAATCTCCTCTAAATAGACCATACTACCTTTTACACCGGATACATAAAATTTAGATTTTCTCTCAAATAAAATTTCTTCTTCATTTGAGTTATATGCACGGATATCTCTCCCGTTTTTACATTTAATTACCATTTGAATATCCATATGCTTATCATAAACAGACACGGAAGAAGAAGTAAAAGCATCATAAGTTACAATTTTATCAGGAGTATGTAATCTCCAAAACTTCTCCGGATTGCTCATAACACTTGAATCCAATGAACGATATACGATACCCTCATACTTTGGCATTTTTTGTAATGCGGAATCCAAATTATCAACCATTCTTTGTTCATCATCTGTCAATTTTGCACCGGAACGCAATTTCTCGTTAATCTTATAGCTTTCAGATTACTCAAGTCGGTTAATAAAATCATTCCTCTTTAGGTTCAAATCTGATACCGTTATCTCCAGGATAGGGCGTGTCGTGTTCTCTCCTTTTTAACAGTTCGTTCGGAATACGTTCGGGAAACGCATCACACTTAGCATATAAACGATAATGCTTACAATGATTACACATTAAATCTTCCACCCCCGGGTCGCAATACCATCTTTCACTTTCGTATGCCATAATTACACCTCTTCCATGAATATTTTATTACCTTTAATTTCCGTAATAATAAAGCTGGATTTTCTTTCAAATAATATTTCTCTTTCATTAGTGTTATAAGAATTGATATTTCTTCCATTTTTGCTTTTAATAACGCATTGTATATCCATACGTTCATCGTAAATATCTAACGATGTAGATGTATATGCTTTATATCTAACGATTTTTCCCGGTTGATGCAACTGCCAAAACTCCTCCGGATTGCTCATAACACTTGAATCCAATGAACGATATACAATACCCTCATACTTTGGCATTTTTTGTAATGCGGAATCCAAATTATCAACCATTCTTTGTTCATCATCTGTCAATTTTGCACCGGAACGCAATTTCTCGTTAATCTTATAGCTTTCAGATTACTCAAGTCGGTTAATAAAATCATTCCTCTTTAGGTTCAAATCTGATACCGTTATCTCCGGGATAGGGCGTGTCGTGTTCTTCTCTATGAATTATACCACTGGGGATTCCTTCCGGAAAGGCATCACAGGTAAAATCTCCATGATTATGTTTACAATCATTACACATTATTCCGTATGCTCCCGGGTCTTCATACCACCTTTTGCTTTCGTATGCCATAATTACACCTCCTGCATGTAAATAGTATTTTTTTCCACCTTTACAATACCGAATTTGCTATTTCTCATAAATAACACTTCTCTTTCATTAGTGTTATAAGAATTGATATTTCTTCCATTTTTGCTTTTGATAACGCATTGTATATTCATACGTTCATCGTAAATACCTAACGATGTAGATGTATATGCTTTATATCTAACGATTTTTCCCGGTTGATGCAACTGCCAAAACTCCTCCGGATTGCTCATAACACTTGAATCCAATGAACGATATACAATACCCTCATACTTTGGCATTTTTTGTAATGCGGAATCCAAATTATCAACCATTCTTTGTTCATCATCTGTCAATTTTGCACCGGAACGCAATTTCTCGTTAATCTTATAGCTTTCAGATTACTCAAGTCGGTTAATAAAATCATTCCTCTTTAGGTTCAAATCTGATACCGTTATCTCCGGGATAGGAGCTATTATGTTCACCACGCAACATCAAATCCTTTGGTATCCCGTTAGGAAATGCTTTGCATTTTACACCCTCTACATTTTGATAAAGATATTTACAATAGCTACACATTATTACTTCACCACCTACATCATCCCACCAGCGTTTGCTCTCGTATGCCATAACTATACCTCCTCCATATAGATTGTGTTATTTATTACATTGGTCACTTTAAATACAGAATTTCTGCCAAATAATATTTCTTGCTCATTTGAATTATATCCCCTTATATCTTTACCGTTTTTACTTTTTATTATCATCTGTATATTCATGTTCTTATCATATACTGAAGTTGATGATGAAGTAAAAGATTTGTAATTAACAATTCTGTTAGGGGTATGAATTTTCCAAAACTCCTCCGGATTGCTCATAACACTTGAATCCAATGAACGATATACAATACCCTCATACTTTGGCATTTTTTGTAATGCGGAATCCAAATTATCAACCATTCTTTGTTCATCATCTGTCAATTTTGCACCGGAACGCAATTTCTCGTTAATCTTATAGCTTTCAGATGATACGTAAGAATTTAATGCTGCGGCTTCATCATCGGTTAAATCTGTTTTTGCTAAACCTCCGCCCGAAGAACCTCCGCCGCCGCCCGATCCTCCGCCTGTTCCGGTACTCCCGGTAAAACGACCGTGTTCGTCTTTGGTATAATTACTGCCGTCATTGTATCTGTCTTCAATTATAGCATTTGAAGTCTGATTGTCAATACTTTTCTGAACCGCAGCCTCACCAAATTTTACTGTCTGATTTGTATTAGGTGTATAAATTGTCTTATTCTTTAAATCAAGAAGAACATCGCTAAGTCCGAGAGTGATAAAGTCATATTCATACGGCTCAAAGTCCTCCTCATATCGTACCTCGTTCGGCTGCATGAAACGGCTTTGAAGTGCTATTCTATAAGCCTGATAACGCTTAAGTATATCGCCCTTAAGAAGCTGTTTCATATCAAAAGCAAAGTAATATGTACCCCGTTCAGAGGGCAGCAGCATACCCGTATTGAGTGCAGATTGGAAAGCCGCAACTATCGGCATAACAGCCGTTTTTATTGCCGTGGCAGATGAACATTACTTTTATCATAGATTTTTCCTTTCTCAAATTGCTGTAAAAGGGCATAAAAAGCCGCATTATGCGAGGTTGTCGGGGTGGTGTGGTTACTTTGACAGAGTGGGGCGAAAACTACAATTCTTTGCAAATCGGGGCAAAATGCGGAAGTCGTTAGTAGTAGAATAGTAGTAAAAACCGGGGTGGGTTACTACTAAGGGTTTTATGATCAATCAGAATTTACTGTGTATACTGTCCTGTAATTTCAATTACATTGCCATCCGGGTCTATTATATTAAAATACCAATATGGCATATGAACATTAACATACATTAAATCCGAAACGTCCCCAATCTCCAGGTCTTTTAGTCTCTTATACTCGAAAAACAAATTTTCAACCTCGAAATTGAAGATAACTATGTTATTTTCGGGTACTCCTTTGTCAGCAGCAAAATCTTTAATATATGCTTCATTAAATCTTTCAGAAGATTTGTCATTAATGAATTTTTTATCATAATTTTTATTGTAAAGGGCAATAAAATTGCTAAATTGTACCCATCTTTCATCATTGTGATATATTGGTTCTTCCTGCAATAACTTTCTATAAAAATCGGTTGATTTTTCGATGTCCCTCACAATAACATAAATAGTACTTAGCTTCATTTTATTACTCCTATAAATTCCGTTTTATCCCATTATACCATATCCACACCGCCCACGACTACCCTTTTTAGCATTTTTACAAAAAAAGAGCCCCGCACGAAGCGAGGCTATGATGTCAAAGTATTAAACTGATCTGAATAATAGCTGCTCCGGAGGTGTGTCTGGCTTTTTCTCTATTTCCTTCCTTGCAAGCTCAAGGGCTTCTATCCTTTTTAGCTCGTCTGCCGCATCCTCAAGACCGAGGTGTGTGTAGACATTCATGGTAACGCCGATGTCGCTGTGTCCCATCAGGTATTGGAGCGTTTTCGGGTTCATTCCTGATTTTGCCTGATTGCTGCAGTAGGTATGGCGGCAGACATGGGGTGTGATGTTCGGCATCTGAATTTTGTAGATGGTATTGTAACGGTCAACCATGTTATTAAACCGATGCTCCCAGTGCATAGCCACAAGCGGCATACCTTTATCGTCATAGAACAGGAAACCGCCGTAGCCGTCAATGAATTTTTCTACTGCTGGAGGTTCTCTGTCCTCAATTATCGCAGCAAAACATTGTGCGACATCCTCTGTGATCGGTAGCTTTCTTGTGCCGGAGTTTGTTTTTGTTGATTCTACGATATACTCCATATTTGATGTACGCTGTAGCTGGTGGTCTATGTTGATGATTCTGTTTTCCAGATCAATATCCTTGAGCGTCAGTCCGCAAAATTCAGATATGCGCATCCCCGTGTGAAACAGAATATAAACGACCTCATAATATTTGCAGTAGCAGTTATCATCATGTACAAATTTCAGAAACTGCCGCATCTGTTCGCGACTGATTGCTTCTCTTGTCACGCTGTCGTTTACCACCACCCCGGCAAGCTGAAATCCGAACGGGTTTTTATTCAATATGTCATCATCGACCGCCATCTGAAAAGCAGGGCGCAGAACACCTCGGACAGTCTTAACAGTGCTGTATCCCTTTCCGGCATCCTGTAATCTAATAAGGAATAGCTTTGCATCGGATGTTTTGATATGTCCGATTTTCTTTTCGGCAAAGTCCTCCTGATTCAGAAGATTACGCACAAAGTTGTAATTCGCCCGTGTGCTGGGCTTTACGCCTGTTTTTGTCGAAAGATAACGCTCCACAAGCTCTATGACCGTCATGCTTTGCCTTGTAGGATCCATCTGAGCATCAAGGTCGTAGCCGATCTGCTTTTCAAGCTCCCTCAGAGAAAGACATGGTTTTTTTCCTGCCGGGAGCCTGTCTGTCGGCTCCAGTTTCCAGCTATAAATGAATTTTGCTTTGCCATTGACATAATACTTAAACTGATATTTTCCGTCAGCTCTGATGGATTCCCCTGCACGAAGAATCCTCCTTTTTGAGTCCCTTCGCAAATTTCCTCTGATACCCATTATCTGCACCTCCTCAGTTCCAGGTGAGCTTTCAAATACTTTTCAAAGGCTGCTTTAATAATCAGCTTTCTGCTGCCGTAAAGAACGATAAAGCTGTGTTTCTTTTTCTCGCTCAGCAGGCTGTAAAACTTCCTTCTGCTCAGCCCGAAATATTCGATCGTTTCTGTCGGATTTAAAATATCCTTGTTTTCAAGTGCTGCTCTCTTCATCGGTTTTTACCTCACTTTCTGCCGTTTGGCGTAGTCTATATATCCCTCAAAAGGCAGAAAATATCAACTACTTACGGCAATCAAAAGAAAACTATATCGTAGAAGTTTTGCAGATAAATTCCTCGAATTTTGTCCTTATTATGAGATAGCGGTTTCCGCAGAATACAGAAAAACCACCGAGATTATCCTCAGCAAGGCGGCGCATTTTCTTTGTGCCGATATTGAAATATGTTCCGGCTTCTTTGATGCTGAGAAGATATTTTTCACTGATTGATAATTCCTTATCGTTTTTCATGACCTCATTCATAAAGCATACCTCCGTTAAAAATATTCAGCAGACACTCCCCTCCGAAAGATGAGTGCCTGCCTTCTTCGTATTACTGATTTTTCATCAGCTCATTAACCCTTGTCTGCACCTTGCCGTAATCATATCC
>CANQAJ010000139.1 GCA_947589365.1 uncultured Clostridia bacterium
GTGAATTTGTAATTCATGGTTTTCAGATAGATAACGTCTTTGAAATTGTATGGCTTGACACTAAACATGAGGTTCATAATTAATATGTAATTTTCAAATATATAGTAAGGGTTGTCACATTAGCGTAAAAATCAAACGCATTGTGATAACCCTTATTTTTTGCGGAATTTGCAGTAAATAAAACTATTGTTTTATAGATCATAATGTAAAATGCTCTACCATACAAGCATTCTTAACAATCAAGGTCTTTCGTAAGTCGGGTATGATGACACACTCGAAAGATACAAGGTACTGCACTCAAACTACTCCATGCTGTATACCGAACGGTACGCACGGTGGTATGAGAGGTCAGTTACTAATGGGTATCCTCCTACTCGGTTTTATTATTCATCTGAATTTTCTTTTTGGATTTTAGTTCTTGCTTCCTCTATACTTTTAGCAACACTATTAATAGTCTTGGAATTAGTTTCGTCAAAAAGATGGGTATATATATTTAAGGTATAAAAGTCAATGGTTTTGTGTTACCATATGTGTTACCAAAATGGCATATCGTGTTACCAAAAGAGCTGCGACATAGTAAAAAAGCGATTATTACTGTACTTTTCAATTAAGCCAAACCGCTGAAACACAAAAAAAGAATGGAGGCGAGGAGAATCGAACTCCTGTCCGAAAAGCACTTACAAAGGTTTTCTCCGAGCACAGTCTGTCATTTGAGATTCCCCCCATGCACCGCCGACAAACAGGCTTTGCACTTCGGTAGGCTCAGGGTCATGACGGAAGCCGAGCCGCTCTTCCGTTCACGTTCACCACTAATCGACGCCTATACCCGACCGTGGTACTTCGGGTATAAACGCTTGCCTAATTAAGCAGCAAGAGCAACAGTTTTATTGTTGTCGTTTATTATTTATGCTTACGGATTTTATGGTGGTTCCGTAAAGCCACCGCTCGCTTACCAATGCTCACACTCCCCGTCGAAACCGTTACGCCCCCGTATATAAATACGACAACATACAGCAGGGAAAAGAACACCCTTATCTGTTTCTTTCTTTAATTGCCCTTTCGATATCACGTTTTGCGGTCTTTTCAGCCATGTCATTACGCTTATCATAGAGCTTTTTGCCCTTGCAAAGACCAAGCTTAAGCTTGACTTTTGAACCTTTAAAATACAGTGAAAGCGGGATAAGAGAATATCCCTCCTGTTTCACCGTACCGAAAAGCTTAAGAATTTCTTTTTTATGCATGAGCAGACGGCGTACACGCATGGGATCACGGTTGAATATATTGCCCTGCTCATAATGACTTATGTGCATACCCTTGACCCACAGTTCGCCGTCATCTATTGTACACCACGAATCCTTAAGGTTGACCCTGCCCTGACGGATGGATTTAACCTCCGTTCCGCAAAGTTCAATTCCGGTTTCATAGCTTTCAATGACGAAATAATCATGTAAAGCCTTTGGATTTTTTGCTATGGTATTACTGCCCTTTTCTTTCGCCATGAAAGCTCACCTCCTTAAAGTTCCACTCTTCCACGCAGGGATCTTGAAAGCGTGACCTCATCGGCATATTGAAGATCCGCACCCACGGGTATCCCGTAGGCAAGTCTTGATACCTTTATGCCGAGCGGCTTTATCAGTTTGCTGAGATAAACAGCTGTAGCTTCACCCTCAACGGTGCCGTCCATCGCCATTATGACCTCTTTTACCTCATCATTGTTAAGCCTTTTCAAAAGCTCCTTAGTATGAATCATATCGGGAGTACTGCCGTTTAGCGGGGATAAAAGCCCGTGCAATACATGATATGTAGCATTAAATTCCCTTGTTTTTTCAAATGCTGTAACATTTTTAGGATCCTGAACAACACATATTATTGATTTGTCACGCTTATCATCCGAACAAATCGAACAAACCTCTTTGTCCGTAAGATTACAGCATATCTTGCAGTAATGTATCTTCTTATGTGCGTCAACAATCGCATTCGCAAATTTCTCCGCTTCGGATTCATTCATTGACAAAACATGATACGCAAGTCTTATTGCTGTCTTATGACCTATTCCGGGCAGGCGTTCAAACTGCTCGATAAGTCTGTCGAGCGGAGCGACTACATATTCCGGCATAATTAAAACAGCCCCGGTACATTAAGACCGCCCGAAATTCTGTCCATTGTTTCGGATTTCTCATCGCGTGCCTTGCGTATTGCCTCGTTTACGGCAGCCATAATAAGCTCGGACAGAGTCTCGGTATCTTCAGGGTCAACAACCTCTTTGTCCATCTCAATAGAAGTAACTTCAAGGCTTCCCTTTACAACAGCTTTAACAACTCCGCCGCCTGATGCTGCGGAATACTCCTTTTCGTCAAGCTCCTTGTTTGCCGCATCCATTTCCTCCTGCATTTTCTGAGCCTGTCTTGCTATCTGTTGGATATTTGTATTTCCCCCGTTGCTGTAACCCTTCGGTAATCTTGCTTTCATTTTAATTTCCTCCTATTTGACATAATTATTTTATTTATTATTGTCAACAGGTATACCTGCCGACTTAAAATCATTTTTAAGCTGTGAAAGTGCGTCGTCCGTTTTTTCCTCATCCGGATAGGAATATCTTCCAAGCCTGTAATCCGTGCCGGTAACGCTTTTTATTATATCCCTCATTCTTGAGCGAAGCTTGTCATTATTCCGCAGAAGGTCAAAGCATATGGTATTTGACGAATCCACAAGCACATACTTTTCTGAAATATACGCCGTACTTCCGTCAAAGCTTGCGGCAACCGTTTTGGAATACTTTCTCATCTCCTCAATAACCTCGGGCCATTCGGGCATAGGCACGGCTTTTTCTCTCAGCCTCTCCATTTCCTCATTGGTAGGCCGCTTCATTTTTGCTGCGGGAGCAGGTCTTGCCGGTTTATTTTCCGCAACAGGCGGATTTGCCTGAAGACCCTTAATTGTCTTTTCCATATCGGCAACTCTGCTCTCAAGCCCGGGACTTATTGATTGTTTTAATGACGGAGTACAAAGGCGAACTGTTGTCATTTCCATTTCTATACGCCTGTTTGCCCCTCTGAGCATTTTTTCCTTTGAGGTCTGAAGCACACCTATGGCATCAACAACCTCTTCAAGCGGCATAGCCATGGCCTGTTCGTATGCTTTATTGTAATCTTCATCGGACATTACAATTATATCTCTCGGCTGTTTTACTGTTTTGATGAGCATAAGCTCACGAAAATGTGAAGTCAGCTCATCACAAAGCCTTGCCATATCCTTTGAATCACGGTACAAACTGTCTATTATCTCAACAGCGGCCGCACCATCCTTAACTCTTATGGCATCTGTTATATCAAAAAGATGACTCTTATCCGCAAGTCCTGCCGTCCGCCTTACAATTTCCTCGGTTATATGCTCACCCTTGCTTATACATTGATCAAGCAGGGAAAGTGCATCTCTCATTGCACCGTCTGCAAGTCCGGCAACGAGCAGTGCGGCATTATCGTCAATTGTAACACCCTCGCTTTCACATACAAATCTGAGTCTTTCGGCAATGTCCCTCGGTGCTATTCTGTGAAAATCAAATCTCTGGCACCTTGAGAGTATAGTTGCCGGCAGCTTATGAACTTCTGTTGTTGCCAATATAAATATAACATGGGGCGGAGGTTCTTCAAGTGTTTTCAGAAGTGCATTAAATGCCCCTATAGAAAGCATATGCACCTCATCTATTATATATACCCTGTATTTTGCCGCTGCGGGTGTAAAAACAGCCTCTTCACGCAGCATCCGTATATCGTCAACACCGTTATTGCTTGCCGCATCTATTTCCACAACATCAAGGACGGTACCGTCATCTATCCCCTTACATATTTCACATTCTCCGCACGGATCCCCATCAATCGGATTCAGGCAATTTACAGCCTTTGACAGTATTTTGGAACAGGTTGTCTTTCCGGTTCCTCTTGAACCCGTAAAAAGATATGCATGGGCAAGACGATTGCTTTTCAGCTCGTTCTTTAATGTATCGGTGACCTGCGGCTGACCGATAACATCGGCAAAAAATTTCGGACGATATTTTCTGTATAATACACGATACACCGCTTTCACCCTCCTGCGTTAGATGTATGTTACACCAAAAAAACAAGACAGACCGTATTAACGGCTTCACACACTCAAAGACACGGACGAACAGACTAACTGCATCGCACAAAGACGGACGCTTAATGCTGCTCGGTTCCCCGCCTGACATGGTTCACGCTGCTCTGTCGCACAGCGCCTGCCCGTTCGCATCTCTGAAGGTATGAATCTGTCTTGCTTTATCTGCCGCTTTTCAGCAACAAGGCTATTATACTACACCTGATACCAAAAATCAATATCTTTTTTAAAAATAAATATAAATACTTCCGGTAAATCGTCCTATTATTATAGATTGTCACTAAATTTTTATTTTAAACAAAATAACGGTAATTTTTATACGAAAATATGATATAATTACTTAAGATGTTTCAAAGTTAAAGATCTTTTTATACTTACCTGCGGAGGTTTTGTTTATGGACTGGGAATTTTATATATTGAATTACATACAAAATAATTTCAGGTCAGACTTACTTGATACTGTCATGCCGTTCATATCCATGCTTGGTGCCGCAGGGGTACTTTGGATTTTGATCGCCGTAATTTCACTTATCACCAAAAAATACCGCCGCTTCGGAAAGTCACTCGTTTTTTATCTTATCTTCGCCTTTATCATATGCAATCTTATATTCAAGCCTGTTGTAAACCGCATACGTCCCTACGAGCTTAACACCGCTATAAACCTTCTTGTATCACCGGAAATTGATGCTTCTTTCCCCTCCGGTCATACGTTTTTTGCATTCGGAACAGCTACTGTTTTCTTCATTTACAACAAAAAAGCCGGTATTTGTATGTATATTCTCGCCTCAGCGATAGCCGCTTCAAGACTTTATCTTTATGTCCACTTCCCTACGGATGTACTTTTCGGAATGATCCTCGGCATAATTACCGCAGTGGTGTCATACAAAATCGAAAAATTCATATTCTCCGATAACAACAAAAATAAACCGGGACAGATATGAGATGTCTTTTTTGTTTACAGCTGTAGATTTTTATATCATTATATGTTATTATAATCATAGAATTATTTTCAGGAGGTCGAAAATATGAATATAACACTTTTAGGCTGCGGAAGATGGGGGTCGTTTATCGGTTGGTACCTTGATAAGATCGGGCATAATGTGACAATATGGGGACTTTCGGATGCTCCTCAGCTTATTGAGCTTAAGGAAACAAGAAAGAATAATATGCTAAGCTTTAGGGAAAGCATTAATATCACATCCGATCTCGAAGCTGCGGTGAGCAATGCACAGGTTCTTATTATTTCCATAAGTTCACAGGCTTTGCGTTCTTTTATGCAGTCGCTTGTCAGATATAATCTCAAGGGAAAAAAGATCGTTCTTTGCATGAAAGGCATAGAAGCGACAACAGGTTGTCGCCTTACGCAGATTGTTGAGGAATATATTACAGACGAAACCGAGGTTGCCATCTGGGTAGGACCCGGACACCCGCAGGATTTCAGCAACGGCATCCCCAACTGCATGGTTATTGATTCACGACATGATTCCTTAAAATCCATGCTTATCAAAGAATTTTCGAGTGATCTTATTCGTTTTTATGTCGGTCAGGATCTTATCGGAAGTGAAATTGGTGCTGCATCCAAAAACACTATGGGTATTGCGGCAGGTATGCTTGACGGTCTGAACCGTTCATCCCTCAAGGGGGCTCTTATGTCAAGAGGTACGAGGGAGATATCAAGGCTCATCAAAGCCATGGGCGGAAACGAGCTGTCGGCATACGGTCTTTGTCATCTCGGTGATTATGAAGCTACTCTTTTTTCAAAGTACAGTCACAACCGTTGTTTTGGCGAAAAGTTTGTCAAAGGAGAGGAATACGGTTTACTTGCGGAGGGTGTTGACACAACGAAAGCACTTGTACTGCTTGCTTCCAAGTACGATGTTGATCTTCCGATATGCACCGGAGTAAATGATGTACTAAGCGGCAAA
>CANQAJ010000140.1 GCA_947589365.1 uncultured Clostridia bacterium
TTATTCCGAATCACCTTTTTATTAGCTCAACAATCTTCTTTTCAATTCCGTCTTTGTCAAGTCCGAATTCTGCCCGGATTTTTGCAGATATTTAAATTTCTTATTGTACTATAGGCATAATTGTTAGTTTGATAGGTTTTATAATCAAATATTCCTAAGTGAAAAAGAAAAATTTAAAAGCATATGCCAAACAGACCCCAACAATTCCTATAATAAAAACGCAGTTAACAAACACGATAAACCATTTTTTTCTTTCGTTTTTACCATTAATTTGATATACAAAATCTATTAATAAACAAATCAGATTAAATAAAACAAAACCGATGATTAAAGCAATTAAAGTTATTCTGTATATCGAAGGTTTATTTATATTTTCCAAAACAGAACTCGAAAACACTGTCCCGCCGGTAAATGCCAAAACAATCGCTGCAAATATTCCAAGAATCGTAATATATTCTTTTTGCATACCTGCTTGTTTATCCTGAACCTCTTTAGCAATATTCTGAAAATTTTTGGTTGTTTCATGTGCCAGCTCAGTAAGATCACTTTTTGCTTCCTTAAAATCATCTTCAATGCTCTTCAAGGATAATTTATTGTTTGTTAATTCGGATTTTGTTTTATCTGTCATTTCTTTAGTATAATTAATTCTTGCAATATCCAAATTTGTGTGATCGTACAATTTTAGGATCTCTTTGCTTATATCAATCAAATTTTTACTTTCATCATAATTTCTGGGAATGTATGCATCCTTGATAACCTGGATATTTTGTGCCAAAATATCCAAACTGCCAATGCTTGAATCTCCATCAATTAGCGTTAAGGTTGAGAAAATGTCAGAATAGTAGTGGCGAAAATTTTCTTCATCACAACTATAGTATACAGACTCGAGCTTTTTGAAATAAATATCTTTGTTTTTCGCATCCTTGAGGATATCTTGAGATTTGGATAACTCTATTAATATATTATTTAATGTTTCCCTTTTATTTTGTTCACACTCTGCATTCATATATTATCCTCTGTTTTTTATTAAATCTATTGGAATAATCTGATGATCGCCAATTCCGTTTTTGTAAATTAAGTCCCATGCCTTTCCTTGACTGTGTGTATCATAGACCAAATCCCATGGATTTAATTTCCTCTTTTCTTCAACAATGGGATTAATTACATCCATGTGATCAATTTTTTTGCTGATGTCATATTTCACTTTGATAGGCAAAGCACCAAATCCGCAGTATTTCTTATATACCGCCGGTACGACGGGACCAAATTGCCACGCTTCTATCTGCTCCGAAAAAGGTTCAATACCTTTTCGTAAAAATTCTCTTTGTATATAATAAAGAATTTTTTGTAACTGCAAGTTTGAAATCGGGTGCTTGTCAACGGTACATTTGGTGATAATATATTTTGATATATTCAGTGCTTCAGACATAATAATCTCCCCTTTCGACAACACCTCTACAATATATTATATGACATACTAATGTATTTTTCAATACTTAGAGTATAATTTGTATAATTTTATAATTATTCTTAGCAATTAATTTGTGTATTTTAAGCTACTTTTTATATATTTGCTGTTTTAAATACATATTATATGGTCGGTATTTTTCATTGTATCCGGGATATTTTTATTACCAAAAGATGAACGAGAGATCTGCGTTTGCAGTGCTCTCGTTATCAACATTTTTATAGATAGACCGTAGATGATATGATTTGAAATAATTAACAGATAAATAAATAAACGTGACACTTACTACTGTTATTTCTTTATAAACTCAACAATCTTCTTTTCAATTCCGTCCTTGTCAAGTCCGAATTCTGCTAAAAGTCCAACAGCAGGACCGCTGTGTCCGAACGTGTCCTCAACGCCGATACGGTATACCGGAACAGGATAATTCTCCGCTGTGACTGCCGCAACAGCTTCACCAAGTCCGCCTATTATATTATGTTCCTCAACAGTAATTATCTTTCCCGTTTCCTTTGCGGCTTTTATGATAATATCCTTGTCTATAGGCTTTATGGTGTGCATATTGATAAGACGGGCATTAACTCCCTTTTCTTTTAATTCACGGACAGCTTTGAGTGCCTCGTAAACGACAAGTCCCGTTGCTACAACGGTTACATCATTGCCTTCTTCAAGCGTTATGCCCTTGCCTATCTCAAAACTGTAATTATCCGGATCGTTAAAGCTGTCTATTGCAAGCCTGCCAAGACGAATGTAAACAGGACCGTTATATGCATATGCTGCCTTGACAGCCTCAATCATTTCATAATGATCCGCAGGATTGAGTATTACCATTCCCGGAATAGTCCTCATAAGTGCTATATCCTCGCAGCACTGATGTGTGGCTCCGTCCTCACCAACAGATATACCGGCATGAGAACCTGCTATTTTTACGTTAAGATGCGGATAGCCTACTGAATTCCTTACCTGTTCATATGCTCTTCCTGTTGCAAACATTGCAAATGAAGCGGCAAACGGTACTTTTCCGGCTGCTGCAAGTCCCGCTGCAACTCCTATCATATTTCCTTCGGCAATTCCGCAGTCAAAGAAACGCTCGGGATATGCCTTTTTGAAAATTTCCGTCTTTGTAGCAGCCGCAAGGTCTGCATCAAGAACTACAATATCATCATGCTCCTTTGCAAGCTCACATAAAGCCTGACCGAAGCTTTCTCTTGTCGCAATTTTAATACTTTCTGCCATGATATTACGCCTCCAATGCTTTAAGCTGAGCGTTAAGCTCGTCCATAGCTGTTTTATACTGCTCTGCGTTCGGAGCCTTACCATGCCAGCCCACCTGATTTTCCATATATGAAACACCCTTGCCCTTAACGGTTTTTGCTATTATTGCAACGGGCTTATCCTTTATTGTCTTAGCCTTGCCGAGTGCATCTTCAATCTGCTCAAAATCATGTCCGTCCGTTTCAAAAACCTCGAATCCGAATGCTTTGAATTTCTCGTTAAGCTTATCAAGACCGGCAACATCCTCGATGCTTCCGTCAATTTGCAGACCGTTATAATCCACAATAGCAAAAAGGTTGTCAAGCTTATAATGAGAAGCAAACATGGCAGCCTCCCACACCTGTCCTTCTTCACATTCTCCGTCGCCGAGCATAGCATATACACGATAGCTGTCGCCGCTGAGTTTGGCTGAGAGTGCCATTCCGCAGGCAGCGGATATTCCCTGACCGAGAGATCCCGAACTCATATCAACACCCGGAGTATTTTTCATATCGGGATGTCCCTGAAGCATTGCACCTATATGACGCAGGGATTTTATTTCCTCTGTGGGGAAAAAGCCTTTAAGTGCAAGTGCGGCATAAAGTGCCGGGCAGCAGTGACCTTTGGAGAGAACAAAGCGGTCACGCTTGGGATCCTTGGGATTTTTGGGGTCTACATTCATCTCCTTGAAATAGAGATAGGTCATGATATCGGCAGCGGACAGTGAGCCGCCCGGATGACCCGATTTTGCATTGAAAACGCCTTCAACAGTCCACAGTCTTACTTTGCAGGCTGTTTTTTTCAGTTCTAAAAGCTCTGATTTGTTCATTCCGTTTCATTTCCTCCGATTCAACCGGCATAAATGCCGAATATTATACAAAATAATTATATCATACGGACAATATATTTTATTTCTGTAACAGAAATAAAACTTCCATTAATTATTGTGTTTGTTCTTATTATCTATTTTCAGCGGTCTGTCAAGAGTATCGTCAAGATCGGATTTTGTTTTTGGTGATTTTCCGGTGTTTCTTGCAGCTCTTGCTGCTTCAAAAGCTTCCTTTGATGGTTTAAGATTATCTGTCTTTTGATTTGATACGGGCGGTCGGATGTCGGATTTTTTATTCTTCATATTATAAAAAATTACAAATGCAACTCCGACAAGTCCTATTAGCAACAGGGGCAGACCGATAACGAGGAATATCCATGCATCATTTTCCTTGCTTTCACTATCTTTTATTGAGTCAAATTCTCCTCCGCTGCTTTCACTGCTATCCTTGATTATTTTGCTTACTTCCGAGGAAAATTTATCTTCAAGATCTTCCCAATCTTCTGAAGTCAGTTCCGAAGTATCGACGGAGACATCACTGATTTCCGAGGTTGTACCCGTTTCGGGAGCATCAGTACCTTCATCGCTTGATTCCTCGTAATAGGTGTCATCATAGCTTGGCTCTTCATAATAGGTATCGTCATAGCTTGACTCGTCATAGTAGGTGTCATCATAGCTTGGCTCTTCATAATAGGTATCGTCATAGCTTGATTCATCATAGTAAGTGTCGTCATAGCTTGATTCATCATAGTAAGTGTCATCATAGCTTGATTCGTCATAGTAGGTGTCGTCATAGCTTGGCTCTTCATAATAGGTGTCGTCATAGCTTGATTCGTCATAGTAGGTGTCGTCATAGCTCGATTCATCATAGTAGGTGTCATCATAGCTTGGCTCTTCATAATAGGTATCGTCATAGCTTGATTCGTCATAGTAGGTTTCGTCCGTATAATCGGGTTCGGCACTTGCCGTGATAGCAAGGGATGAAAGCATTGCAATAATCAGCCCACCCGAAAAAAGAATTTTTCCGTACTTACCTCTGTTATTTATCATAATTATTTATCCTTTCGGATTGTAAGTTAATCTAATCTATAATATCATAAATCGACATCATTTTACAACATGATTTTTATATTTCTGCGAATTTACGGTATATAACTTCACAAATGAGTATTTAATGTTTATTTTTACTATTTTTTTGCTTAAACAGTGGATTTATATTTCTTTTAAGTATGCATAGTCATACAACCGTATACCTTCCGGAAAATACAGTTATTCATATTATCTCCCTCTATGGTGTATAACATACCCGATACTTACTTTTTTACTGCTGTATCCGCAGCTGTTTTTCTATATGAAAATAAATACCGGAATATGAATCGATTTAAAAGGGCATTTGACGGGCGGCAGAAAATCAAAATCACATATTAGAAAATTCGAGCATATTTGAGTATATAACGGAAATCGCGAGATTTTAAATGC
This sequence comes from uncultured Clostridia bacterium, assembly GCA_947589365.1. Taxonomy (GTDB): domain Bacteria; phylum Bacillota; class Clostridia; order Oscillospirales; family Acutalibacteraceae; genus UBA1213. The sequence continues at coordinate 5,031 of CANQAJ010000140.1, forward strand.
TGGATTAAAAAAATATCAAAAAACACTTGACTTAAGACAAAAGCTATGTTATTATCTTATCTGTGACTTGTAGGCTTAGGCAATATGTCGGGCTTTATTAAGTATAAAAAACAGAAATCTAAATTTTCAGGGAGGATTTACGCTATGTCAACTTTTATGGCTAAGGCAGGCGAGGTTGAGCGTCAGTGGTATGTTATTGATGCAGCAGGCAAAACGCTTGGTCGTCTTGCCGTTCAGGTAGCAGATCTGCTCAGAGGTAAAAATAAAACAACCTTTACACCTCATGTGGACTGCGGCGATTTTGTTATTGTTATCAATGCCGATAAGATTGTTCTTACAGGTAAAAAGGCAGAACAGAAGTATTATTATCATCATACGGGATATATAGGACATATGAAGTCCGTGAGATATGATAATCTTCTTGCAAACAGACCCGAGCTTGCTATTCAGCTTGCTGTCAAGGGTATGATTCCGTCCAACACAATCGGACGCAAAGCTTTGACAAGACTTCATATCTACAAGGGTGCAGAGCATAAGCACGCTGCTCAGAAGCCCGTTGTATTGGAATAATGAGAGGGGAGGCAATTTATTATGTACGATAAGACACCGTTTTTTTACGGAACAGGAAGAAGAAAAAGCTCCGTTGCAAGAGTAAGACTTTATAAGGGAACCGGTAAGGTTACAATCAACGACAGAGATATTGATGATTATTTCGGTCTTGAAACTCTCAAGCTCATCGTTCGTCAGCCCCTCGTTCTCACAGGAACAGACGGTCAGTTCGACGTTGTATGCAGAGTAAACGGCGGCGGCGTTACAGGTCAGGCTGGTGCTATCCGTCACGGTATTTCAAGAGCTCTTCTTAAGTTCGATACCGAAAATCTTCGCCCGAAGCTCAAGAGAGCAGGCTTCCTTACTCGTGACCCGAGAATGAAGGAAAGAAAGAAATACGGTCTTAAGGCTGCACGTCGTGCTCCGCAGTTCTC
>CANQAJ010000141.1 GCA_947589365.1 uncultured Clostridia bacterium
CTTGACGGTCTTGCCGAAAAGCATGAAAAAACCTACACGATAGCCTCACGCTGCGGAGTTTTTGCTAAAACCGATATACAGCCCCTGCTCAATCAGGGAGCAAGAAAAGAGGATGTTGCCGCAAGCATATTTATGGCAGTTGTAAACCAGACAATATCAGGACTTGCACAGGGCAGGGAAATAAAGGGAAATGTCGTATATCTCGGAGGACCGCTCACATTTATTCCGCAGCTGAGAAAGGATTTTGATAAGGTACTCGGAACAAAGGGGATATGCCCGGAAAATTCGCTTTATTATGTTTCCATAGGTGCGGCACTTTGTGCGGAAAAAAACATAGATTTTGATTTGGTATGCCAAAAGATAGAAAAATACAGGGGTACGGGAAATTTCGCATTCAATAAACCGCTTTTCAAGGATGAACAGGAGCTTGAAATATTCAGAAAAAGACATTCACTTGCCAAGGTTGAAAAGGGTACTCTTGAAGGATATAAGGGAAATGCCTTTGTTGGAATAGATGCAGGCTCAACGACTGTCAAGGGTGTTGTTACGGACGATAAGGGTACACTTCTGTATTCCGAATATATGTCCAACAGCGGCAACCCCGTTCCGATTGTCAAGAAATTTCTTGAAAATATATATAAAAAATGCCCGGATATAAAAATAAAAGGCTCGGCTGTCACCGGATACGGTGAGGAGATTATAAAAAATGCGTTCGGTGCGGATTTCGGAATAGTTGAAACCGTTGCACATATGACAGCGGCAAAGAAATTCATGCCCGATGTTGAATTTATCATAGATATAGGCGGACAGGATATAAAATGCTTTAAGATAAGAAACGGTGTCATAGATAATATATTCCTTAATGAGGCGTGTTCGTCGGGCTGCGGCTCATTTTTGCAGACCTTTGCAAATGCCCTCGGTTATTCTGTGGAGGAATTTTCGGAAATGGGACTTCTTGCAAAACATCCTGTTGACCTCGGCTCACGGTGTACCGTATTCATGAATTCCTCCGTTAAGCAGGCACAGAAGGACGGAGCGACAATTGAGGATATATCCGCAGGATTGTGTCTGAGCGTTGTAAAAAATGCACTGTATAAGGTCATAAGGGTTTCAAACCCGAGAGAACTCGGCAAGAAAATTGTTGTTCAGGGAGGAACATTCCTCAATGATGCAGTGTTGAGGGCATTCGAGCAGGAAATGGGCGTTGATGTTATAAGACCCGATATATCCGGTCTTATGGGTGCATACGGTGCGGCTCTTTATGCAAAATCTAAATGCACGGAGGATTATACTTCAAGTCTTTCGGGTGTGGAGGAGCTTAATAATTTCAAGCATGAGATAAAAGCCGTAAACTGCGGCGGATGCAGCAATAACTGCCGTCTTACGATAAATACCTTTAATGACGGAAGAAGGTTTATTGCTGGAAACAGGTGTGAAAAGCCTGTTACGAAAAAATCACCCGATAACAGCTTTAATGTATATCAGTATAAGCTTGAGCTTCTCGGGAGCTATAAGCCGAAAAAGGGAGCAAAAAGGGGTAAGATTGGGATACCGCTCGGTCTTAATATGTATGAGCTTCTTCCGTTTTGGCATACTTTCCTTACAAAATTGGATTTTGAGGTTGTTGTGTCGCCTTTTTCAAACAGAAAGCTGTATCTGCACGGACAGCAAACCATTCCGTCAGATACCGTATGCTTCCCGGCAAAGCTTATGCACGGTCATATACAATGGCTGCTCGATAAAGGAATAAAGCAGATATTCTATCCATGTATGTCGTATAACTTTGACGAACATTTGGGGGATAACCATTACAACTGTCCTGTTGTTGCATATTATCCCGAGGTTATTCATGCCAATGTCAGGGAAATAGAAAACGTTAAGTTTTTCCATGAATTTGTGGGCATACACAGACCCAAGGATTTCCCGAAAAAAATCCATGAAGAGCTGGTTAAATGCTTTGGAGATATATCCTTAAAAGAGGTAAAGGATGCCGCAAAGGCAGCCTATGAAGCTCGTGACGAATACCTCAGAAAGGTGAGGGAGTACGGAGATGACATTATTAAGAGGGCAAGGGAAAAGGGCAAGAGTATAATAGTTCTTGCCGGTCGTCCGTATCATGTTGACCCGGAGATAAATCACGGTATAGATAAGCTCATAACGAGCTTTGATGTTGCCCTTGTTTCAGAGGATGTTGTCAGCGGCAAGGAAGCACAGAAGGTAAAGACAAGCGTGCTTAATCAGTGGACGTACCATTCGAGGATGTATGCGGCTGCCGAATATGTAAGTCATTATGATGATATGGAGCTTGTGCAGCTCGTTTCATTCGGCTGCGGCGTTGATGCAATTACTACGGATGAGGTGCGTGCGATACTTGAAAAGCACGGAAGAATATATACACAGATTAAAATTGATGAAATTACCAATCTCGGTGCCGTCAAGATAAGGCTGAGAAGTCTGCTTGCGGCGACAGAAAAGAATAAATAAGATTATAAGCCTGAAATCGGTAATAGGAGTGATAAGATGGCTAAGCTTGTGTATGATGAAAACGGCAGACTGCTGTTTACAAAGGAAATGAGGAAGGAGAACTATACCATTCTCATACCAATGATGGCTAAGATACATTTTGAAATTATGAAAAATGTATTTGTGCATTACGGATATAATGCCGTTTTACTTGACACGGAGGGACCCGAGATAGCTCAGGTCGGACTGAAATATGTCCATAACGATACCTGCTATCCGGCACTCCTTGTAATAGGACAGCTTATTCATGCTCTGCAAAGCGGAAAATATGACGTAAATAAGACGGCTCTGCTTATAACACAGACGGGCGGCGGCTGTCGTGCGTCAAATTATATACATCTTCTGAGAAAGGCACTTGTAAAGGCAGGACTTGAGAATGTTCCCGTAATATCCCTGAATATGTCGGGACTTGAGAAAAACAGCGGATTTAAGCTGACTCTCCCGATGATAAGAAGAATTGCGGCAGGACTTGTATACGGCGATATGCTTATGGCTCTGCATAATCAGGTTATGCCATATGAAATAAATAAGGGAGAAAGTCAGGGCTGTGTTGATAAATGGGTAATGAAGCTTACAGATATACTTGCCGAGGGTCACGGCTTCAGCAAAAAAGAAATTGCGGAGAATCTTGACAGTATAGCACATGATTTTTCAAAGATACAGCAGAAAAAGGTGCCGAAGGTCAAGGTAGGTATTGTCGGAGAAATATATGTAAAGTATTCCGCACTCGGAAATAATGACCTTGAACAGTTTCTGCACAGTCAGGACTGCGAGGTAAACCTCCCCGGAATAATGGGATTTGCCATGTTCAAGGTCGACAACCGACTGGAGGATATCAAGCTTTACGGAGGAAGCAAGGCTAAGTATATTGTTGTGAAGAGGTTATTTGATTATCTCGAGGGTCTTGAAAGTGCTATTATAGAAAGCCAGAAAAAATACGGTTTCCGCCCCATAGGAACGTATGCCCATACGAAATCACTTGTCAAGGGCATGGTAGGCTACGGAAGCAAGATGGGTGAGGGCTGGCTGCTTACAGGTGAAATGCTTGAGCTTATCGAAAGCGGCTTTGAAAATATAGTCTGCACCCAGCCGTTCGGATGTCTGCCTAATCATATCAACGGTAAGGGCATGATAAGACCTATAAAAATGCTTGACGACAGGGCAAATATAGTTGCTATTGACTATGACCCCGGTGCACCGAAGGTTAATCAGGAAAACCGTATCAAGCTTATGCTTGCACTTGCAAAGGAACGTCTTGTGAAAGATGAGCAGACATCAGAGGCAGTGTGAGCCATGAAAAATTTTATACGTGTTTCCGTTATTACAATATTTCTTTTTGCCGCCACGATACTTCCATGTATCACAGCGGCATTAAGCTTATCACCTTGGCTTTATCCGGCTGCTGCGGTATTATTTTTGTTTTGTAATATTGTACCTGTGCCAAGAAAAGGCTTGAGTAAAAAGCTTAAAAATGCGGCTTTCGGAGCGGATCTGCTCTGCTCCTTTCTTGTATTGCTGATTTTTGATTCGGTTTTTGCCTTACTTTCGCTTACGGTGTATTCGGATATTTTCAGCGGGACGTTTTGGCTTGAAGTTCTGATTGAGGTGCTTGCACTGTTTATCATATTCTGGAACGGAATTATAAGGGTATATCTTTGTGGTACCATGATCGGCGGAAAATGGCGTATTATCGGATTAATCTGCGGTATGATACCCATAGCTAATATAATTGTTCTTGTGAGAATAATAAGTCTTACAAGAAAAGAGGTCGCTATGGAGGAGAGAAGATATAAACGCAATAAGGAGCGCAGCGGGCAGAATATCTGCAAGACAAAATATCCTATATTACTGGTTCACGGGGTATTTTTCAGAGATTTGGATAAGTTCAACTACTGGGGAAGAATACCGGCTGAGCTTGAAAAAAACGGTGCAGTACTTTATTACGGAGAACAGCAGTCCGCACTGGGGATTGAGGAAAGCGGTGCTGAGTTAGCAAAGAAAATAGAGGAGATTATAAGCAGGACAGGCTGTGAAAAGGTAAATATAATTGCCCATTCAAAGGGCGGACTTGACAGCCGTTATGCTATATCCTGCCTTGGAACGGATAAGTATGTCGCTTCGCTTACAACAATAAATACACCGCACAGGGGATGTGTTTTTGCTGAGTGGCTGCTTGACAATATGCCTGAGAGCTTTCAAAATAGTGTTGCGGATAAATATAATACTGCCTTGAAGCTTATAGGTGACAGTACACCGGATTTTCTAAAGGCTGTCGGAGATCTTAAGGCTTCGGAATGTGAAAAGTTCAATAAAAATGTTCCTGATATGCCGGATGTATATTATCAGAGTGTTGGTAGCAAAATAAATAAAGCAATGGCAAGTGTTTTTCCGCTGAATTTTTCTCATTTGCTTGCAAAGCATTTTGACGGACCGAATGATGGTCTTGTAACAGTAAATTCTGCAAGGTGGGGAGAAAGGTTTACCTACCTTGAGTCAAAATCTGCGGATGGGGTTTCCCATGCGGATGTTATTGACCTTTTCAGACATGATAAGCCCGATCTTGATATCAGAGAGTTTTATGTTCAGCTTGTGAGTGACCTCAAAGAAAGAGGATTTTGAATTTTTTCGGCAGTTATTATGTTATTAAAATAACGGACATTACATAGGAAACATTGACGGAATACATAAGTGGATTTGGCATTACAGAATCAGTGTGCAGTAAAGTTATGAACAAAAATTGACTGTGCCGCAGCACAGGGGGGATACTATGAAAAAGTGGGACGAGCTGCCCGAAAAATTAAAAAATGAGGCTGTGCTTCCCTATTATGATATCTTATACAAAAAGGGAGCAAGCCGTGTTATAAAGAGGATATTCGATATAATCGCTGCACTTATACTGACGGTTATAGCTTCACCGTTTATGCTTATAATAGCGATATGGATAAAGCTTGATTCAAAGGGAAAGGTATTTTTTCGTCAAAGGCGTGTTACGACATACGGACGGGTTTTCGGTATATACAAATTCCGCACCATGGTATCTGATGCTGAAAAGCTCGGTACGCAGGTTACGGTAAACAATGACAGCAGAGTAACGAGAGCCGGGCATTTTCTCAGGAAATTCCGACTTGACGAGTTACCGCAGCTTTTCAATGTTCTCAAGGGTGACATGAGTTTTGTCGGCACCCGACCCGAGGTAGAACGATATGTTGACAGATACAGTGATGAAATGATGGCAACACTTCTTATGCCTGCCGGTATAACATCGCTTGCAAGTATAAAATTCAAGGATGAGGAAAAACTGCTGAGCGGAGCGGAGGACACGGACGAGGTATATATAAATGACGTACTTCCGCAAAAGATGAAGTATAATCTTGAGTACCTGAGAAAGTTTAATTTCTTCTATGACATAAAGCTGATGTTTATGACATTCTTTGCTGTGCTTAAGTAG
>CANQAJ010000142.1 GCA_947589365.1 uncultured Clostridia bacterium
CCCTCATAGAATTTACTGAACATTTCCACATACTGCAAACGCATTGTATGCACATACGAACCGAGTGCATTAAGACCGATTGTAATAGCATGACCAACAAGGAAAATTACAATCATAAAGACTATTCCGAATACGCTTGTTCCCATAAGTGTGGAAAGCATATTGAACACCTGAGCCATAACACCCGTTGTAAGTCCGAGTGCAAGAAGTCTTGAATAGCTGAGAAGGTCGCTTATATAACCTGTTATATCATACAGAGAAGCAACTCCTCCGATTAACTTTCCGAAAAATCCCTTTTTCTCTCTGCCCTGTGTCAGAACAAGACCCAGAGCCGAAGCTATCGCTATTCCCGCACCGATATAAATATATATCTCTCCGAACGCCATACCCGCTGCAAGCACTGCAAAGCCTATGAGCATTGTCATCCACAAGCCTGTATCAAAAAATGCCTCTTTATATTTTTTATGCTTCATACAGACATAGAACTTACATCCCATTCCCACGAGTATATGGACAAGTCCCAATGCTATCGACATAATCATTATCATAAGTGCATCTTTCTGAGTATCAAGAATAGGATACGGCAGAAGCTGCTGCATTGTAATCTCATTGCCTGTCACAAGCTTATATACTACCGCCGGGGCATCTCCGAAAATACTTCCGAAAATAAGCCCCCATAAAACGGTAAAGTAACCGCAATTACGGAATAATCTTAAATTATTCCTCATATTTCTGTCAGGCTTGAATACTTTTATTGCAACAGTTGTCGCTATAATAAGCAAAAGTCCGTATCCTGCGTCGGAAAACATCATTCCGAAAAAGAAATAGAAGAAAAACGCAAGCAGCGGAGTAGGATCAATATCCTCATGCGAGGGCGGAGAATACATTGTAACTATGCTTTCAGCCGGCTCTGCAAAGCTGTTGTTTTTCAGCTTTACGGGAGCGTTTTCGTCTGCCTCCCCAAATTCAACGATACAACTGTCAGAAGCTCTTGCACATATTTCTTCAAGCTTTTGACAATCCTCCTCGGGAACATATCCGTAAAGTATAAAAATATGCTTTGTCTGATCAAGAGTTGATATAACCCTGTATTTTTCCGCTCGCATGGAGAAATAATCCTGAGTATTCAGAATATCCTCCCTGTACTTTACATATCCCCCTATTTCCTTCCGTACATCATCTGCTTTGCTTTCAAGCTCCTTATCCTTTTCTGTCAGCCTGCGTGATTTTTCAGCAGGTGTTCGTGATGTAGGATTAAGCGGTCGGGAAAATCCCATAGTACGAAGTATATCCTCCGCTATTTCTTTCTGACTTTTCGGAGTATATATCACCGCACAAGTCAGATTTGTGGAAGAATAAAACAATTCAAACTCAAATATAAGTTCGGGACACTCTGCCGCCAATGTTTCCGAAAGTGTTTTGTCATCAAACATTTTAGGAAATGTTCCGATAAATACGGCAGTCGAGACAGTGTCTGAGGTATTCATAGGAATATCAAGGTTTTTCCAAGCCTCAAGCTGTGAAAGCTGAGTTTTCACTCTCACCCTTTCGGCAGCAATATCGGAAATCTGCTTATCAAGCTCACATATCTTTGTACATATTCCGACAACCTTTGCCGAATCCGAGGCTATCCTTCCTATATATTCGGGCTCAATTTCCTTTCTGCCCTTGAATGATGCAAGCAGTCCTTTTTTCTCAGGCGATACCTTATCAAGAATCTTCAGTGCCTGAGCCGTAAGCACTTCATTCTTTTCAAACTGCTGAAGCTGTGCGGAGGTGTCGGTACGTTCAAAGCCCTCCTCCGCATCATCGTTATATCGGATATGAACAAGCGAACTGTCCTGCAAATGCTCCAAAAGACGTTTTCTGTCTTTTTTCAGAGCAATAATGCTTACGGTTTTCATTTTTAGCTTTGCCAAATTTTCATCACCACACTTTTCCGTTTGTCATGGTTAATGCCCTACAAGAGATTTCATAACCAATTCAGTGACTTTATCAAGATTTTTTTCTGCCGTCCTTGAAAGGTCTGCACATTCTTCATCAATATGCTTTCTTTCCTTTTCCAACCTTTGCCCGGTGCTTGTATTTATCGACTGTCTGTCGTCCTCAAGCATTTTTTCAACCTGCTTTCGTGCATCGGAGATAAGTCTTGCAGAATCCGTCTTTGCCTTTTGCTTCTTTTCCTCAGCCTGCTTTGCCGCCTGAAGTTCTTTGTTTTTACATTCCTCTTCAGCCTCCAAAACAGCTTTTATAAACTCACTTGCCATATCATCCCTCCTTCCGAAAAATGCAAACACAAATAAGTCTATATTATTTCCCGGAATTTTATTTTTGCTCAACACATTTTCGATTTATGCATATTGCAATAAAAAATCCGAGTTAATTATAACATATAACGATACAAAATGCAAGTTAAATATAATTTTCCTGCAAAAAATTCAATTCTTTAAAGAGTTGAATTTTTTGCACCGTAAGACCGAAACCTATTCCATACCCTCTAATATACGCAAAGCATTTTTAAATGCAATTTTTTCCTTTTCCTCCGCCGTAAGGTTCAGCTTCATGAAATCGTCAACTATCTCTTTCGGTTTCCACAGCGGAAAATCCGTACCGAATACAACACGCTCCGCACCATAGGCTTTTATATACCTTTCTATGCTTTCCGGAGGTATCACATTAAAGCAGCTTGACATATCAACAAAGCAGTCCGTATCAACAAGATATTTCAGTGCATCATCAAACACCGACCATCCTCCTAAATGTGCGGCTATAACCTGTAAATGCGGAAAGTTATCAATTACTTTTCTTAGCCTGCGTGGATGTGAGTAATCATATCTCGGATCGCCGCAGTGAACAAGAAGGGGGAGTCTGCCCTGCAAGCAGTCAAAAATCGGAAATAATCCCGGATCATCTATCGCAAAGCCCTGTATATCGGGGTGAAGCTTTATTCCCTTAAGACCCGATTTACGGATAAACTCTATCTCCTCAACAGGATTTTCCGTCAGGATATGCATTGCACCGAAACCGTAAAATTCACTATGCTTCCTTACCTCTTCAATAATAAATTCATTTATTGAATGTGTCTGCTCCGCTTTTACAACAACAGGCAACAGAACAAATTTTGATACGCCTGCTTTTTTCCCCTCCTCAAGCAATGTTGCGGATGTACCCGTAAGTTCTGTTTCGAGCTGATAGAAACCGCAGGTGCTGTCTGTTGCCTTTTGTGCGATTTTTTCCGGGTATACATGAGTATGAAAATCAATAATATCCATTTTATTCCTTCTTCCTCATTTTATGGCAGACCGTTTACCTCAATTCATAATTACCGACTGCCATAATAGATATTATACACTATACTTTCATAAACTTCAAACATTATTACACATTTATTTACAGCCATTTATAGTGTTTTGCCTATTTTTTAATGAAGCTTTGCGGCAATTGAATAATTATTTACATTTTGTTCATCAATCTGTCGAAAAACACAGGCAGTCGGATAAACTGATATGACTGCATGAATAGTTCGGAGCAGAACATATTTTCAAAAATAATTCCGGGAAATTTAACATTCCTCATCATAGGGCAATATCGGGAAGTCCCCCGAATCCGTCACCTTGTAATATTTATTATTTTTCATATCCACCTTTATAACGGGAATAACTCCGCTGTCAAGAACGCTTCCGTCTATGTAATAATGACTCTCACCGTCAAAATAAATATCATGAAATCTTTCATCCCCTGCCAAAGTGAATGTACCTGCATGACCGGCAACTATCTTTAAATCACCGAAAAATTTGCCTGTCTGAGCCGGAAATTTCTCCGTATATATATAATCATCTGTCCATTCCCACAATTCTCCCAATTCCTCATCAATCCCGGCATGAACGAATATTGTATTCCCTTCCGAATAATATCTCGGCAGATCCTCCATCCATATCAGATATTTTTCATCATTTTCGTTTTCTTCGTTATCATAATCATGTCTGCCCGCCTGTATCGGCCACGTTCCGTCAAGTGCCATTTCCTCATGGTTTCCCAGCAGAGCAATTACCTTATGGCTTCCGTACTTTTGCTGAAGCCTCATGATTTTGTCAAGCACTCCGAAGCTGTCGGGACCGTGTATATAGTCACCCAACAGCACAAGCTTATTATCACCCGACAGATCAACAAGTGACAGCGAATCCTCAAAGGCATCAAGACATCCGTGTATATCGCTCATTGCGTATATATAAGCCATATTCATTCTCCCTTACAATTGTTTTTGTATATTATACAACATAGATAAAAAAAGGACAATACCATGCGGACAAAAAGGTTTTACATTCGGATTGTCAATGATTGCCTCCGCTTTTTCCCATTTTTACAGGAATTATTATGACAACAGCTATTGACAAATATGTCGAAATGATATATACTAAATCATACCAAATATATAGGTATATGTGATATGCTTTCTTTCGACAAGTGATTAAATCGGTACGTTGATTCTGTATCGGTTTGTTTTATGTTGCGAAAACGAGGCTGTCAGAACTTTTATTTTTACGGTATAAAACTGATTAAAGGAGAAAAGTAAGATGGAAAACAACAGATTTGAGCTTAACAAAAATCTTGCACAGATGCTCAAGGGCGGAGTTATAATGGATGTTACTACCCCCGAGCAGGCAAAAATTGCTGAGGCGGCAGGTGCCTGTGCCGTTATGGCCCTCGAGCGTATCCCGGCGGATATCCGTGCGGCAGGCGGAGTTTCAAGAATGAGCGACCCCAAGATGATCAAGGGAATACAGAATGCGGTTTCTATCCCTGTTATGGCAAAATGCCGTATCGGTCATTTTGCAGAGGCTCAGATCCTTCAGGCTATCGAAATTGACTATATAGACGAAAGCGAAGTGCTTTCACCCGCTGACGATAAATATCATATTGACAAGACAAAGTTTGATGTACCGTTCGTATGCGGTGCAAAGGATCTCGGCGAGGCTCTCAGAAGAATAAATGAGGGTGCTTCAATGATCCGTACAAAGGGTGAACCCGGCACGGGTGATGTTGTTCAGGCTGTACGTCATATGCGTATGATGCAGTCAGAAATACGCAGAATAGGTTCTATGGCCGAGGATGAGCTTTTTGACGTTGCAAAGCAGCTTCAGGTTCCCTATGAGCTGGTACTCTATGTGCATGAGAACAAGAAGCTCCCTGTTGTGAACTTTGCCGCAGGCGGAGTTGCAACTCCGGCAGATGCCGCTCTTATGATGCAGCTCGGTGCAGAGGGTGTATTCGTGGGTTCGGGTATCTTCAAATCCGGCAACCCCGAAAAGCGTGCCGCTGCAATCGTAAAGGCTGTAACAAACTTTACGGACGCTAAAATGCTTGCAGAACTTTCCGAGGATCTCGGCGAAGCTATGGTAGGAATTAACGAGCAGGAGATTCAGCTCCTTATGGCAGAAAGAGGAAAATAATATATGCGTATTGCTGTACTTGCATTGCAGGGAGCATTTATTGAGCATGAGCAAATGCTTGCAAGGCTTGATATACCGTCCTTTGAAATACGTCAGAAAAAAGATCTTGAAAACGACTTTGACGGTCTTATCATTCCGGGCGGAGAGAGTACTGTGCAGGGCAAGCTTATGAGAGAGCTTGAACTCTATGATCCGATAAAGGAGGCTGTTGAAAAAGGGCTTCCCGTATTCGGGACGTGTGCAGGTCTTCTGCTTCTTGCAAAGAAAATAAAAAATGACGACCGTATTCATTTTGCAACAATGGACATAACCGCTGTTCGTAATGCATACGGCAGGCAGCTCGGCAGCTTTTATACCGAATCGGAATTTGGTGATATGGGAAAGATCCCCATGACTTTTATCCGTGCACCGTATATAGAATCCGTTTCCGGCAGTGCCGAAGCACTTGCGAGCGTTGACGGACACATCGTTGCCGCACGTCAGGGCAA
>CANQAJ010000143.1 GCA_947589365.1 uncultured Clostridia bacterium
AAATCGTAGCCTGACGAACAGAAACCTGATACTAAGGCGTATTAAATAGTCTTAATATTTTCTACATCTGCATAGTATTCATGTACTGTAACATCTTCAAATTTATTCGTCTGTTTAATCGGGTTTTCATTTCAATAATAAATATAACAAATCATTGCATCTGATAAACAAAAAGGATAATATTGTCAATACTTACAAATATGTGTATGATAATATGGACAATTTAACAAAACAAAAGTAGACCCGCTTGACGGTATAATTACACATGAGTATAATAAAAATGGACGTGTAACGAAGCTGATTTGACCGAACAATCATCGCCTTTACGGAGACTTTTTGCAGTTACCGATTTGCCGTCAACAATCTGTGAGATACGGTTATTTTGGCTATCGTATCTACCGTCCCTCCAATCATGTTGCTCTATCAAGCTGACGTACAGTGTCATATTCGCAGGTTTCAACATTTCCGTTCCCTTGCTGACATCACTACCGTGACCGTTAAAGTTTATGATAGACTGTATGATGTTGAAAAAATTGGACATAAAAGTTCCGATATTTCCAACGCAAAGAAAAATAATGTTATACTTGGAAGGGAGATATTATAAAATGGGTTTAAAAGAGGAAAACTTTGACAGTGTTTTGGTTGAAAAGATTGAGAATGCTGTCGAGAAAGCAGTGATAAAACTTTTTGAAGAGCATAAAGAGAATTTTTACTACTGTTCCCTTATTACTTCCGGTGAAGCCGAAAGGCCTATATTATCTGCTTGGTCTTGGGAAGCTCTGGATAGAATATCCGAAAATGATGAGGATAAGGAAGATTTAAAATGGTCTTATGCGGACTCTCCATACTGTATGTTTGGTGAGGAATTTTTGTCGGAGTTAGATGAGGTATTTCAGAAAAGACCATGTGTAGCAGATATTGACGATGATATTGAGTATGATAAAGAGATAAGTATTAGAATAAATTCCATGGAAAAAGCATTATCAAATCTTGACAAAAAAGGACTTTTCGGGACGGGAGAAGATCGAAAGAAAATTGTCATCAATGCCGAATTTATGCCGCCCGATTATTCCAATACAGAGCGTGCAATTCGATTAAATCCTAAAGATGCATTAGTATCATGGTTAGAAGAAGCTGCGGAGGAAGATGAAGAAGAAGATTATTGATAATTTCGTTGTATGACAGTAGACTCTTATATGGTTTTATAATGTTGCCAAGTACAGTTATGACACGCTCGGCAATCTTATTTCTATTGAATATTCGGCGGCGGAATTGTAAGTTACTCATATTATCCGACAGGCAGACTCGAGAGTGTTTTCGGTTGGAATAACGAGGTGACAAATTATGAGTATGATGGCAGCGGACGTATAACGAAACCGAGCCGACCGAACGGAAGTGTTGAAACCTACAAATATGATGTCATATGTCAGCTGATAAGCCGCCGTTTTAAGAAGCAATCATCGTAAGTATGTTACTACATAGTGAAAATCTATAAAAGTTCAAGCAGAGAGGAAGCGGGTATAAAATGGACGATTTTTTTATGAAAGTTTTCGGCAAGGATTATGATTTTAGTGATGAGCAAAACACTGAAGATCGAATATCCGCTATTGAGCAAAAACTTGAAATTAAATTTCCTAAACTGTATAGAGATATAATTCTTAAACATAATGGCGGTTATGGTGAAATTGGTGATTATGATTATGAATTATGGAGCATAGAAGATATTGATTCCTTTAATTCGACTATCATAGGATTGGGCGATTTGGTACCGTTTTCATCCGACAGTATAGGGGATGATTATGCGTTTGATAAGCACGATTGCTCAATATATTTGGTACCGGAAGATTCCTGTGATTACAAAGATGCCAAAAGAATAGCTGATAGCTTTGAAAATTTTATGATAGACATGAGCAATGGTGTGATCTTTGATCCTTGGTGATAGTCAATAATATTGTCAGAATTTGATATATTAAATAAATGATAATTTGTTGAAGGACACGGCAAAATGAGATTGATTGTAAGTGGTATTCAAAATGATAATGAAAATACGGTCATATATGGTATTACAGAAATAGGAATAATAAAAGGTATTTGGAAATACGAAGAAAGCCCTGTTTTGCTAAATGCGTATTCTGTTGAATTATCATTTGAAGAATTTGATAAACAGATTGTAACTGAACACCAAGAGGAGATATATGCGGAAATATGGGTATAGATGACACCGTACATTTTCATGGAATATGTGAAGATATAGATGAGGATGTATACTATATACGTTTTGCAGATGATTGGCTTGATATGGTAGAAATCCCCGGAGATACTCCCGAAATAAATAAAGGGGATCATGTATATTTTTCTGCAAAGTATCGGAATGTACATATATATCCCTATTCAGGTTATTGAACCAAAAAATTATATCAACAGATATCCGTAACTATGTCGGCTATGATATGTATGTAATTATCGAAAACAGTAAATTTGCCGGTATTTTCGAGTGAATAAATTGTATTTTTATAAATATCCGACGACCGTAAACAGGGAAAATTGACCTGCCTGCGGTCATTTTTTATTTAAAAAGCCAATTAAAAAATTATGTCCGATACAGTATATACTGCATAAAAATATACAATAATCACAGTAGAATAAAGGATAAATCTAAGCTTTTTTACATAAATACCGAAAAATCGAATATGCCCTTGACAAGAATACTATAATATGTTATCTTATTATTACATTATTATGCTATTGCATTATTGCTTTACTGCGATAAAGCAATATTTTGCTTAAAGAAAAAATATGAGGTATGTTTTTATGAAGGATTATTTCAGAATTACACCCGAAGGTACAAAGGATCTTCTGTTTGAGGAATGTCTTGCAAACAGGACGGTTTCTGCTATTCTCGGAAGTGTTTTTTCACACAGAGGTTTCCATGAGGTTCTTACGCCGGGAATAGAATTTTATGATCTGTTTTCGGAGGAGATTTCGGGAATACCAATGGAAAGTATGTTCAAAATGAGCGATTCCAAGGGCAGGCTTATGGTTATGCGTCCCGACTCCACACTTCCTATAGCAAGAATGGTAACAACCAGACTTATGAATGAACGACACCCGATAAGGCTGTATTATAATCAGCGTGTATATCGCTATAATCCGGGACTTACGGGCAGAAGCAACGAGGTTATGCAGACGGGTATCGAGCTTATCGGTGCAAAGGGAAAAAGAGCTGACCTTGAAACAATAACGACTGCAATAGAGGCTCTTTCAAAATGCGTTCCCGATTTCAGAATTGAACTCGGTAATGCGGCATTTTTTAAGGCAGTGGCAAAAAATCTTCCCGTAAGTGATGAGGAACGGGAAGAAATAAGAACGCTTATAGAATCAAAAAATTACTCGGCACTTAATTCCGTGCTTGATAAGCTTGAACATACTCAGGCTGTTGACGTTATACGAAAGCTGCCGGGGCTGTTCGGCGGAGTCGAGGTACTTGACGAAGCATATAAGCTTTGCGATGATGAGGCGGCATTAAAAACGCTTGAATATGTCCGTGAAATATATAACGACCTGTCAAAGCTCGGTCTTGGCGAAAGACTTATAATCGACCTCGGTCTTGTTCAGAGAAATGATTATTACAGCGATATAGTATTCAGCGGATATGTTATGGGTTCGGGAGAACCCGTACTAATCGGAGGAAGATATGATAAACTTCTTGACAGATTCGGACTTCCGGCACCTGCTGTCGGATTCGGTATTAATGTTGACGCACTTGCAAGAGTAATGCTTGAAAGAGGAAATATTCCTCAGAAGCAGATTCCGGCAATTCTTGTACATAGCGAAAAGGGACATGAAATAGAAGCAATAAAATATACAATGGCTCTTTCGGAAGCAAATATTCTCGGTGAAAACAGCGTATTTGAAACCGAGGAACAGGCGCTTGAATATGCAAGATATAAGGGAATAAAGAAGCTTGCGATAGTGGGCGATGAGATTAAAACAATAAACACAGGAGTATGAGTATATGAAACCGTTAAGAATTGCACTGACAAAGGGCAGGCTTGAAAAGGATACAATAGGGCTGCTTGAAGCGGCAGGCTTCGACTGCACTGCCGTGCGTGAAAAGGGCAGAAGACTTATTCTACCGATAGGCGGAGCAAATATGGAGGTCGTTCTTGCAAAGGCGGCCGATGTTATTACATATGTTGAAAACGGAGTATGCGACCTTGGTGTAGTCGGTAAGGACACAATAATGGAAAACGGCAGAAGTTTTTATGAGATACTTGACCTCGGCTTCGGAAAATGCCGATTTGCACTTGCAGGCAAGGCGGGAACAGATTTCTTTTCGGGATATGAGGCAAAAACCATAGCTACGAAATATCCGAATGTCACAAGGAGCTTTTTTGAGGGCAAGGGAATGGATATCCGCATAATAAAAATTGAGGGTTCTGTGGAGCTTGCACCGCTTTTAGGACTGTCAGATGCGATAGTAGATATAGTGGAAACAGGCTCAACGCTCAGAGAAAACGGTCTTGAAATTATTGAAGATAATGTTGCACCGATTTCAGCAAGGCTTATAGCAAATACGGCAAGCCTTAAGCTTCGCAAGGCGGAGATTGAGGAGCTTTCCCAAAAAATGGAGACGGAAAGGAAGAAAATGAAATGATAAAAACAGTAAAAGCAGACGGCAAGGCCGAATATGAATATTTAAAAAAGGTTCGTGAAAGAAGCACGGAAACAGACAGGGACGTTACCGCCGTGGTTACCGATATAATAGATAATGTACGCAAAAACGGGGATAAGGCTGTGCGTGAATATACGGTAAAATTTGACGGTAAAGCACCCGAATGCTTTGAAGTAAGCAGAGAGGAAATTGAAAAATCCGTTTCAGAGTGCGATTCTGAGTTTATTGGTATTCTTGAAAGAGCGGCGGCAAATATAAGGGATTTCCACGCACGTCAGCTTCAGCAGAGCTGGCTTACAACAAAGGATAACGGCGTCATAATGGGACAGAGAGTAAGAGGACTTGCAAGGGTAGGTCTTTATGTTCCGGGAGGCACAGCTGCTTATCCGTCGTCGGTGCTTATGAATGCGATACCGGCTAAGATTGCCGGAGTGGGTGAGCTTATCATGGTAACGCCTCCTATGAAGGACGGAAAGCCGAATCCCAATATTATGGCTGCCGCATATGTTGCAGGAGTTGACAGGGTATTCCTTATGGGCGGGGCACAGGCTGTTGCTGCTCTTGCATACGGTACGGAAAGTGTTCCGAAGGTTGACAAGATAGTAGGGCCGGGAAATATCTTTGTAGCAACGGCGAAGAAGCTTGTATACGGGACGGTTGACATAGATATGATAGCAGGGCCGAGTGAAATACTGGTGCTTGCCGATGAAAGTGCAAATCCAAAATTCCTTGCGGCGGATCTTATGTCACAGGCAGAGCATGACAGGCTTGCATCTGCTATTCTTGTAACGACCTCACAGAGAATTGCAGAAGAAACGGCTGCAGAGATTGAAAGACAGATTCAGACGCTTTCAAGAAAGGAAATCATAGTTGAGTCGCTTACGAATTACGGTGCAATAATTGTATGTGATGATATTGATAAGGCAGTGGAAACGGCAAACGACCTTGCACCCGAGCATCTTGAGGTATGCTGTGAAAATCCCATGGAATATGTAGGAAAGCTCGATAATGCAGGTTCGGTATTTTTAGGCAATTATTCACCTGAGCCGCTCGGGGATTATTTTGCAGGACCTAATCATGTACTTCCGACAAGCGGAACGGCAAGATTTTTCTCACCGCTTTCCGTTGACAGTTTTATAAAGAAGTCAAGCTTTATATATTATACGGAGTCTGCACTGAGGGCAGATAAAGAGGATATAGAACGTTTTGCTAAGACCGAGGGATTGACGGCACACGCAAACTCAATAACAGTCAGATT
>CANQAJ010000144.1 GCA_947589365.1 uncultured Clostridia bacterium
ACCTGCGGCTGCTCATATTGCTGTTGGTACTGCTGCACCTGCGGCTGCTCATATTGCTGTTGGTACTGCTGCACCTGCGGCTGTTCATATTGCTGTTGGTACTGCTGCACCTGCGGCTGTTCATATTGCTGTTGGTACTGCTGTACCTGCGGCTGCTCATATTGCTGTTGATACTGCTGTACCTGCGGCTGCTCATATTGCTGTTGGTACTGCTGCACCTGCGGCTGCTCATATTGCTGTTGATACTGCCGGGCATTAGGACTGTACTGCTCTAAATATTGGGGATAATCCGCTGTCCCCGAATAACTATCACCAAACGGATCATGGAATGAATCCGAAAATCCATCTGAAAATCCCTCCGTAAAATGCGGCTGTTCGTATTCCGGCTGTTCATACTGCTGACCTATAGGTCTTCCGTATTGATCATATTCTATACGTGGTTTTTCCGGCTCAGGTGCATTTAAATCCGGCATTACATACGGCTTAAATTCTCTGCAATTACAAGCGATACAGAACACCGCATTATCCTGAAGCGTGGCACCACAGTTAGCACAAATTTTCATATATCGAGCCTCCTGTACGATTATAACATAGGCAGCCGCCGCAACAATATGTGACGAACGCTCTATATTACTTTTATATTCCTATAACAGCTTAATTATATTACACATTACCCAATAATGTCAATATCTACAGAAAATTTTGTTGAAAAAGTAGAAAATATTTTTCAGAGGATTGCAAAAAGCTCCGACCCGCATATGCAAGCCGGAGAAATTCGGACATATTCAAAACTATAAATTCCATATACCGCTGTATCCCGTTATAAAATTAGACCCGAAACAGATTTCATAAAATCCGTCAATTTCGTAGGTATTCTCCTTAAGGTCATTTTTTATCGATTCGGATGTGACCACTCTGACAGGAACATCCTGCTCAATCGGAAGCTCGCTTTTATTCAATACCCTGAGAGCATAATCAACCATTGCGTAAGCAGTCCACTCATAGCTCTGTGCAACGAGCATCTCAATACTTCCGTTCTCTGCCGCATCAAATGCAGAAACTCCCCCGCCTGTGGATATAATCGCAATATTCTTTCCCGATTGCTCCACACCGCTGACTGCATCACTTATCATGGATTCATCAAGCACAACAACATAATTAAGATTAGGATCCTTATCTATAGCCTGTTTGATTTTTGCCGAAAGTCCGTTCCCAACCTCAAGCGATGATCCGCTCAGGACAGTACAATAACCGGATGTAACATATTTTTTAAATTCATCCGCAAAGCCGTTATATATCGAGGTCGAAAGCGTAGAATCCGAATTGTTAATAGCAAGAGCATTGACTTTACCGCTTTTTTTAGTTATAGCCCAATCGGCAAGCAGTTTACCGGCAAGCCTGTAATTTATCGGCAGGGTATAGTCAACATAATGATCCTTTTCATCCTTACCCATATTTCCCACAGACAATACCTTTACCCCGTTTGACTGTGTACGTTCTATATCAGTCGAAAGCTCATCCTTATTGATGTCACCGTACATAAGTACAATATCGCTGTTTTCTATTGCATTGCCAAGTGATTCACTATAGTAGGATACGGTACCGTCAGATTCATTGCATATCCTCTTTGAAAAACCCGCCGTCTTAGCAGCAGTCTTGAATTGACCACAGATCAGTGAAGTAAAGCTGTTGTTTGAATTATCGGGAACAAGCATTATTGATTTTCCCTTTGCAATTTCATTTGCGTTGATGTTTTCCGCATCAAAAGTAAATTCGGGAACATCCTTATACGCGGATATGAAGCTGTTAAGCTCATTCAGCTGAGCCTTTGTAATCTCGGGCTTGGATTCCACGGTACTGATATCGACAACCTGTTCCTTGGATTCCTCCGATGATTCCTGAACAACCGATTCCTTTGATTCATCCTTGTCCGAAACACCGACACTACCCGTTCCGTCATCACAGCCTGCCGATACAAATGTCATCATCGCAACAGCAAAAGTCAAAATAAATAAACTAAGCTTTTTCATCTTTCCCTCCATAATTAATTCCTCTATTCTTTTAATACTCCACGTTTAATTATACTTCTAAGAACAATCACTGTCAACAAGTATTTTTGACGTATTTCATGCACTTCAAGCACATCTTTTTGTAAATTTATTCTCACCTTATCAAGGACACGTATATTATGTGTTCCGAATAAACATTACTCCGCAGGGAAACAATTAAAACATAGGTTCTAAAGATTTTGATTTATGAGGAGATATTATAATGAATTACAGAACAGACCTTGCACTTGAAGCACACGAAATCAGCGGCGGTGATATGAGCGGTGTAAAATTAGATATTGTATCCAAAGGAGTAATGAAAATCAGCAGACTGCAAATTCAGAACGACACCGCATCAAAAAAACTCGGGAAGCCTGAAGGACGATATATAACAGCAGAGGGACTGCCTCTTACAGATAATTTCCGTGACGTAAAGGAGCAGATTGAAGCTCTCTCTGATGAGATAAAGCCTCTGCTTCCGAAAAAAGGCACCATCCTTGTTGTCGGAATAGGCAATACCGAAATAACCCCCGATTCATTAGGTCCGAAAAGTGCCGATTCCGTCCTTGCAACAAGACATATCAGCGGAGAAATAGCACGATCCGCAGGTCTTGACAAACTTCGTCCTGTTGCGGTGCTTTCGCCGGGTGTACTCGGTCAGACGGGAATTGAGGTCGGTGAGCTTATAGTTTCACTCACCAAAAGCGTAGAAATCTCAGCCGTGATAGCTATAGATGCACTTGCCTCAAGAAGCCTTTCACATCTCGGCAAAACCATACAGATAAGCGACAGCGGTATTTCCCCCGGTTCCGGCATTGGAAATAACAGGCTCAGTCTTACAAAAAGCACTCTCGGAATACCTGTTATCGGAATAGGTATGCCTACCGTTGTCGATGGCATGACGCTTGCTCTCGATCTGTTGGGTGAAGCCAATGTCCGCAAAGACAGGCTGCCGGACGGATACAAGGAAAAAATGATTGTTACTCCGAGAGAAATAGATCTTCTGACCATGCGGGCTTCAAAGCTTATCGGTATGGCTGTCAACTGTGCTTTGCAGGACAACTACAGCTTTGAGGAGCTTGCTTCACTCGTATCATAATCGTAACAGACCCGTCATAAGCTTTATTACGGTAATCGTAATTTCTGCGGCGGGAGGTACTGATATGAAAATTAACAAAAAATTTATGCAAAAATCCGGTTTGATTGCAGTATCCGCTCTGCTTATCGGTTCAGCCGCATTTTGTACGGCAATAAGAGTAATCAGGGCGGGCATTCCTGTTCCTGTTAATACCTTTGCGGCTGCAACCACTCTTCCCGCAGGAAACGGAAGATATAATATAATACAGACTCCTTCGTCAACCGAATCAAAAAATACCGGTAAAACAAAAACTTCTTCTTCGGAATCATCGGAAATCAAGGAAGAGGAAAGCAGCCTGGCCGCAAAGGAGGTTATCAAGGAAAATAACAAACAAACTTCATCACCGTCCTTTGACTCCTCAGCCGCTTCAAGTGAAGAGATAGAAAAATACGATAAGGAGCATGAGGGCGAGGAACAATTTCCCGTTCTTGAGTTCACCTCAACAGACGGAAACGTATCCTATAACGGTATTCAAGTGAAAAACTCATCATCATCCGATATCAATATAAAAAAGGAACTGGAATCCGAGCTTGGCTTTAAAATTGAAAAATCAACCGAACCGCAGGTTCTTATATATCATACACACACAAGCGAAAGCTTTCTTGATTATGATACGGGTTACTATTATGAAAGCTTTTATCCGAGAACCTCGGACAAAAGTAAAAATGTATGTGCTATAGGGGATGAAATAGCAAAACAGCTCAATGCCGCCGGTATTGTCACCATACATGATACCACTGTCCATGATGATCCGAGCTACAACGGAGCATATGACAGAAGTATGGATACAATATATAAAAATCTCAAGAAATATCCTTCCATCAAGGTAGTTCTCGATATACATCGTGACGGTATCGGCACCGATACGCAAAGATCAAAGCCTGTTTTTACCGTGAACGGAAAAAAAGCCGCTCAGATAATGATTTTAGCAGGCTACAACTATGACAACGATGAAGAATATAAAGACTGGGAATATAATCTCCGTTTTGCATTACAGATACAAAAAACAGCAGGAGAAATGTACCCCGACATGGTTCGACCGTTAAGTTTCGGGGATTTCATGTATAATATGAATGTAAATACGGGTTCTTTGCTTATCGAAGTCGGTGCAGATTCAAATACTGTCGAGGAGGTCCGCTATACAGGGTATCTTCTTGGAAATGTACTCAAAAAAGTACTTGATCCCGACAAAAAATACGGTAACAACGACAACTGAACCGGAAATGCTATAATAATGTGCTGAAAATTTCATTTACGGGTATTATTTTTCTGCGATTATGACAATTTAATACGGAAAAAAATTCTGCTATAATAAAGAAAATGATTTAAATAACCATTGGCGGTGAAAATGATGAGAAAATTTAAAATGCTTCTTATAACTGTTATGCTCAGTGTTTCTGTGTTTTCGTTTTTCGGTATTTCATCCGATGCCGAAGAGAGCATACCGTCACAGGAAACTTCGGAATATATCAGTATTCCCGAGGAAACCGAGTCATCCGTACCGGAGTCGTCATATGACCCCGAACCATCATATGAACCCGAACCCGAACCATCACCCGAGCCGGAACCATCGTATGAACCCGAATCATCACCCGAACCGGAACCGTCATATAACTCCGAGCCTTCACAGACCGCACCGGAGCCGTCATATGACCCGGAACCGTCATATGAACCCGAGCCGTCTTATGAACCCGAACCATCATACGAACCCGAGCCATCATACGAGCCTGAACCCTCATATGAACCCGAACCGTCTTATGAACCTGAACCATCATACGAACCGGAACCATCATATGAGCCTGCCGAAAGCAGTAATATTGATGTTATTGATCCCTTCGGCGGAATACTGGGGGCAAAATATATACTCCCTTCAGATAACCCGGGTTATCGGAAGCCTGAAAGCAGTGACGGAGATGAATCATCTGCCGCCGAAAGCTCGGAGGACGGGGATGCGGCGGCAATAATAGATACCGCAAGCAGGCTTGATATCACTCCCATTATTGAATATGACGAACACTCGGCGGCAATATCCTATGAGCATGAAAGCGATAATTCCTCGTTTCTCATAGGAATGATTATCTGGTCTGTAATCGGCGTAATAGTTACCGCTGTTCTTATAGTGATACTGAATTTCAAGGGCAACAATACCGAATTTGCATTCAGCAGAAAAAGGTATCATAAGGGTATGCATAATTCAACAAGAACAAACAAATATAATATATAATCTTCTGTGCAGTAAATATCGCCGCCTGTGATTAACCATTATCACGGGCGGCGAATTTCATGCCTTTTCTTCTGTGTTTACAACTTCTATACCGAGATCATCAAGCTGCTGCTTATCAACATCCGCAGGTGCGTTCGTCATAGGCTCACTTGCATTCTGTACCTTCGGGAATGCCACAACATCACGGAGTGTCGGTGCCTTGAGCATCTGCATAACCAGTCTGTCAAGACCTATTCCCATTCCTCCGTGCGGCGGTGCTCCGTATTTGAATGCATCCATAAGGAATCCGAATTTACGATATGCTTCCTCATCGCTCATTCCGAGCATTTCAAACATTTTATTCTGGAGTTCGGGATTAGTTATACGAATTGAGCCGCTTGAAAGCTCCGTTCCGTTCAGGACCATATCATATGCCTTCGCATAAACCTCTCCCTTGTTACCGTCAA
>CANQAJ010000145.1 GCA_947589365.1 uncultured Clostridia bacterium
TGCATACGACCGTATATGTGTCCTCGTCAAGGTCTGTGCCGCAAAGCTTCGTTATCTCGGAGCCGAAAATCGTTCCGAAAGAACGGTCTGTATTCTTTACATCGACTGTAATTGTTTTCTTTTGCTTTTTCCTGAGAGCCGGGAGAAGCTGTTTTATAAGAACTTTTTCATCAAGAGTTTTCTGAAGTTCAAAATTGAAAGGCTTTTTATTATTATAATCGATCTTTTCATCCGCAAAATCGGAATTAAGTATATTATCCAAAGTCACATATGCGGCACGGCCTTTTATATTGTCCTTTCTTTTAAGCAGGTCAACTCTGCCGACAAGTTCATCAAGTGTTCTTACGCCGAGTTTTGACATGTATTCCCTCAGCTCCTGAGCAATGAACATCATAAAGTTTATTACATATTCGGGCTTGCCGGGGAATTTTGCCCTAAGCTCGGGATTTTGCGTAGCAACTCCGAAAGGACAGGTATCAAGGTTACATACTCTCATCATTGCACATCCGAGAGAAATAAGCGGAGCGGTAGCAAAGCCGAATTCCTCTGCACCGAGCATTGCGGCAACAGCCACATCACGGCCTGTCATAAGCTTGCCGTCTGTTTCTATTACGACCTTGTTCCTGAGACCGTTCTGAATAAGCGTCTGATGTGCCTCCGCAACACCAAGCTCCCACGGAAGTCCCGCATTATATATTGAATTTCTCGGAGCCGCACCCGTACCGCCGTCCGCACCCGAAATAAGGATACATTCGGCTCCTGCCTTTGCAACACCTGCCGCAACCGTACCTACACCGCATTCCGAAACAAGCTTTACAGATATTCTTGCATCCTTGTTTGCATTTTTAAGGTCATAGATAAGCTGTGCAAGATCCTCTATCGAATAAATATCATGGTGCGGCGGGGGAGAAATAAGTGATACACCGGGGGTAGAATGTCTTGTTTTTGCAATCCACGGATATACCTTTGCTCCCGGGAGATGTCCGCCTTCACCGGGTTTTGCACCCTGAGCCATTTTTATCTGAATTTCTCTTGCCGAATTAAGGTATGCTGAGGTTACGCCGAAACGTCCCGAAGCAACCTGCTTAATTGCCGAGCAGCGATCCTCATTTGTTCCCTTTGTAGCAATTCTTTCCGGACTTTCGCCGCCCTCACCGGAGTTTGACTTTCCGTGCAGCCTGTTCATTGCTATTGCAAGAGCCTCATGTGCCTCCTGAGAAATTGATCCGTAGGACATAGCACCTGTCTTAAAACGCTTTACTATGCTTTCGGCACTTTCCACCTCATCAATCGGTACAGGCTTCTCGGCATAATTGAAATCCATAAGACCTCTTATATTAACCGGATCAAGCTGTTCGGAAATAAGTTTGGTATATTCCTTGAATGTTTTATAATCTCCCGTGCGTGTAGCCTTCTGTAGGAGATATATTGACATGGGATTATACAGATGTTCTTCCTTACCGCTTCTGAACTTATGACTTCCTCTTGCTTCAAGCTGATTATCCGTCCCGAGTCCGAGGGGATCAAAAGCCGCTGTATGAAGCTTGTCAACATAGTTTTCTATATCCTTTATGCTGATACCGCCTATTCTGCTTACCGTTCCGGTAAAGTATTTATCAATAACATCCGCACCAAGACCGATAGCTTCAAATATCTGCGAACCCTGATACGACCTTATGGTGGATATTCCCATTTTTGATGCAATTTTTATAATACCGTGAAGAATAGCATTGTTATAATCATTGACAGCGGCATAATAGTCTTTATCAAGAAGGTCGTCATTTATAAGTTCATGTATGGTTTCCTGTGCAAGGTAAGGATTAATTGCCGATGCACCGTAACCGAGTAGTGTTGCAAAATGATGCACCTCTCTCGGCTCACCGCTTTCAAGCACAATAGCAAGGGATGTTCTTCTCTTTGTAACAACAAGGTGCTGATGCAAAGCCGATACCGCAAGCAAAGAGGGGATAGCGAGGTGGTTTTCGTCCACACCCTTATCCGAAAGTATAAGTATATTTGCCCCCTCATTATAAGCCTTGTCCGCTTCAATAAACAATCTGTTGATTGCCTTTGAAAGTCTTGTATTCTTATAATAAAGAATAGGGATTACTGCCGATTTAAAGCCCGGTTTTTGCAGACTTTTTATTTTAAGTATATCTGTAGATGTCAGAATAGGATTCTGAATTTTCATAACACGGCAGTTATCGGGCTTTTCCTCAAGTATATCTCCGGATCTGCCTATGAATACATTACTTGCTGTGACTACTTCCTCACGTATAGCGTCAATCGGAGGGTTTGTAACCTGTGCAAAAAGCTGCTTGAAGTAATTGAAAAGCGGCTGCGGCTGATCCGAAAGAACAGCAAGCGGACTGTCCGCACCCATCGCACATATTGCCTCGGATGCATTTCTTGCCATGGGGAGAATAGTTGTCATAACCTCCTCATAGGTATAGCCGAATGCCTTTTGCAGACGTTTTCTGTCCTCACTGTTATGCTCCTCGACCTTTATATTAGGTATCTTCAGATCCTTAAGACGCACAAGGTTACTGTCAAGCCATTCACCGTAAGGCTGTCTGCCCGCATAATGCTCCTTTATTTCTTCGTCATCAATAAGTCTGCCCTCAACAGTATCAACAAGAAGCATTTTACCGGGGCGAAGTCTTTCCTTTGTAACGATTTTTGCAGGATCAACGGGCAAAGCTCCTACCTCTGAGGAAAGTATAAGATTGCCGTCATCGGTTATATAATATCTTGAAGGTCTGAGTCCGTTTCTGTCAAGCACGGCACCCATTATATCACCGTCAGAGAAAAGAATTGATGCGGGACCGTCCCACGGTTCCATCATCGTTGCATAATACTGATAGAAGTCCCTTTTCTTCTGACTCATCGCCTTGTTATTATCCCAAGGCTCGGGAATTGTTATCATTACGGCAAGCGGCAGATCCATACCGCTCATGACAAGAAATTCAAGCGTATTGTCAAGCATTGCCGAGTCTGAGCCCTCGGTATTTACAACGGGTATTACCTTGTCAAGATTACCCTTGAGATGCTCGGATTTCATATTTTCTTCCCTTGCAAGCATCTTATCGGCATTTCCCCTTATTGTATTTATCTCGCCGTTATGAACCATCATACGGTTAGGATGAGCCCTTTGCCAGCTCGGGTTTGTATTGGTAGAAAATCTCGAATGCACCATTGCAATAGCCGATTCATAATCGGGATCCTGCAAATCAAGGAAGAAGTTTCTCAGATCTCCTACAAGGAACATACCTTTATAAACAATAGTTCTGCTGGAAAGAGAAACAACATAGGTATCCTCATTGGACTGCTCAAATACACGTCTTGCAACATAAAGACGTCTGTCAAAGTCAATGCCTTTTTTGACGTCTGCCGGACGTTTGATAAAGCACTGTATTATTGCCGGCATACATTCAACCGCCCTCTGTCCGAGAACCTCGGGTCTTGAGGGAACATTTCTCCAGCCGAGAACCTCAAGTCCCTCTTTAGCGGCAATTATTTCAAACATCTTCTTTGCCTGATTTCTTTCAAGCTCCTTTTGCGGAAAGAAGAACATACCTACCGCATAATCCCTTTCGGAATTGAGTGTAATGCCAAGATCTCTCTTTGCTGCCTTTTTGAAAAATTTATGCGAAATCTGGAGAAGAATACCGACACCGTCACCGGTTTTTCCCTCGGCATCCTTACCTGCTCTGTGCTCCAGGGTTTCCACTATGGTTAAAGCATCATCTACAGTGTTATGGGATTTGATACCTTTAATGTTTACAACCGCACCTATACCGCAGTTATCATGTTCAAACCTTGGAGAATAAAGCTTTGAACGGATTTTTTCCTCTTTTCTTTTCATAAACTCTCACCCTTTCGCAAATACGGCAAGCCGTATCAACTGTATTATTTCTACTGCCGAAACAAACAAAAATACTGACTGCAATCCGGAATAAAGATTATGTTTTATTAACGGTAAATATTCGTGAAAATCGCTTATAATTTTACCATGCAACAAGTTTACAGTTCTGTCCGATCCGTGCAACATTGATATTATAACACCATATACGCAAAAATGCAAGATATTTTTTGAAACTTGCAAAATTTATTATGAAATTATAAATTATTGCCGTCTTTTTATATTTATATTGGCAATTCGGATTCTGAAAAATGCAAATTTGTTAATTTGATTATAAAAAATATATTCAGTTTCCGAACATTGTATATAATTACTTGAATTTTATAACGAATTATGCTACAATATATAAAAAATTATCAAAATGGAGGTTTATCTATGCCGAAATGGTTAAAAAATGCGGTTTTTTATGAAATATACCCGCAGACCTATTGCGACAGTAACGGTGATGGGATAGGAGATCTGAGAGGAATAGAGTCAAAGCTTGATTATGTTAAAAGCCTCGGATGCAATGCTATATGGCTTAACCCGATTTATGATTCCCCATTCATGGACGCAGGATATGATGTAAGGAATTACTGTCTTGTTGCGGAAAGATACGGAACAAATGAGGATGCAAAGCATCTTTTTGAAACAGCACATCAAAAGGGAATTAAAATACTCCTTGACCTTGTACCCGGTCATACATCGGATCAGAATGAGTGGTTCATAAAAAGCAAGACCCCACAGGATAACGAATACAGCGGCAGATATATCTGGACGGACAGTGTATGGGAGGCTCCGCCGCAGTATAAATTTGTATGCGGAGTTACGGACAGGGACGGAAATTATCTTGTAAATTTCTTCAGTTCACAGCCTGCACTTAATTACGGCTTTAATAATATTACCCACCCCTCATGGCAGAAAGCTCCGTCGGATCCCGATTGTGTTGCTACCGTTGAGGCTATGAAGAATGTGATGCGTTTCTGGCTTGATATGGGTTGTGACGGTTTCCGTGTAGATATGGCGGATTCACTTGTTAAAAATGAAGACGGGGAAAAGCCCGAAACTTGCAGGATATGGCGTAATATCAGAAATATGCTTGACAAGGAATATCCCGAAGCGGCAATCATTTCGGAATGGTGTAACCCAAAAGTTGCAGTCGGAGCCGGTTTCCACAGCGATTTTTACCTTGATCATGACAATAACGGTTACAGACATCTTTTCAGGGAAAGGGATCCGCAGACAGGGGAGTGTACGGCCGTATTTTCCAAAAACGGAAAGGGGGATATAACCAAATTCCTTGAGGAATATCTTGACGATCTTAAGGGTACAAAAGGTAAGGGTTATATAAGCTTCATAACCTGCAACCATGATACTCCGAGAATGACAAAGATGTTTACCCCCCTTGAAGCAAAGATCGCATATTCGTTTGTATTTTTAATGCCGGGTGTTCCGTTTCTTTATTACGGTGATGAAATCGGAATGAGGTATATTGAGGGACTTGTAAGCAAGGAGGGAGGTTTCAGCCGCACGGGTACACGCACTCCTATGCAGTGGAACAGCGGTATTAACCGCGGCTTCTCAACGGCACCTCCGGAAAATCTTTATCTTCCCGTTGATTTGAGCGAAGATGCACCAACGGTCGAGGCACAGGAAAATGATCCCGACTCTCTCCTTAACACCATAAGAAAGGTTATAGCTGTCCGTCATGAATATGAGGATTTGCAGGCGGACGGTGATTTTGAAACAGTATATGCCGAAAAGGGAAAATATCCGTTTATTTTCAAGAGGGGAAGTATGATAATTGCGGTTAATCCCACAGGAAGTAAGCAAAGTGTACCGTTTACATATAACTGCGATATTCCCGTGTTTTCAATAGGAAAGTCCTGTGTTGAGAATAATGAGCTGATAATGCTTCCTCAATCAATGGG
>CANQAJ010000146.1 GCA_947589365.1 uncultured Clostridia bacterium
CGACAAATTAAACAATTAGATTTATCCGGTAACGAGTTGACTATTGTTAAACTATTTGAAAAACTGTCCGAAACCCAACAGGGGGAGCTGATCGGAAGGGCAAAACTCATGGCAGAACAAAATGATGAAAATTATATGCAAGGCGGCACGGCATGAAGATTATAAATAGAAGGACGAAAGAGTAACACTATTTCTATGAAATACAAAATCTTTCAAAAAAATATAAAAAATACCTATTTTTGTATTGATTTATGATGAAAATTGCTGTATTATATAACTGTGGTTATAATAAAAATAAATTGAGGAATGAGGAATAGAGATGAGGACTTGACAATGTTATCTATGTACCCGGCTTGCTTCTACAAAGAAAAAGATGGCGGATATTCCGTAATATTTCCTGTGCTTAATATTGCCACTTGCGGAGATACGCTTGACGAGGCAATGAATATGGCTGTTGACTGCTTGGCAGGATATTTATACAATGCCAAGATGGAACAAGAGGAAATACCGGAGCCGCCCGAAATGGAACTAATTGATGTTAATGATGAGTATGACGAGTATGAAAGTGCTTTTATCAATATGGTTGCTGTTGATGTTGAGGAATACGCAAGAGTTCATTTTGAAAAATCTATCAAAAAAACACTGACAATTCCCAAATGGCTTAATGATATGGCAGTAAGGGAAAAAGTAAATTTCTCGCAGCTGCTGCAAAAAGCACTTAAAGAAGAACTGCATCTTGCTTGAGTATCATAATTAACGAAAAAATCCGCCGCCTGCAAATAAAAGCAGGAGGCGGAAAATTTTAAAAAGGAAGGTGTGATATAAATGCCAATAAACAAAGTAATTGATAAAGCCGGTAAGCCCGTTAAAAAGGACGGTAAGCAGAAATATAGAGTACGGGTAAATTACACCGATAGCAACGGTAGGAATAAACAGATCGAACGTACCGCCTACGGAGCTGATGAAGCTAAACAGATCGAACCGGAATTGACACATCAGGTTAAAGAAACAGCTCCGGCTGCTCGCATGACAGTAAATGAACTATACAAGGAATATATTGCAGCAAAAAAACATGAAGTCAGAGAGAGCACTCTTGACAAAAATATACAAATTATAGAAATACATATTCTTCCTCTGCTCGGTAATACAAAAATCAACAAACTTAATGTTCAGACAATTCAAGAATGGAAACGATCTATAAACGAAGGTAATTACAAAATACGCACTAAGCAACTTTTTTATAAGGTGTTCAGAGCATTATTAAATTTTGGTGTAAAAATGGAATATATCCCTACTAATCCTTTGTTGCGTGCAGGAAATTTTAAAGCCCCTGCTGAATTGCATAAAGAAATGCAATATTACACTACTGATGAATTTAAAAAATTTATCTCCGCAGCTCGTGAAACAGCGGAACACTCAGGTACTCTCCTCGCTTGGAATTTATACATATTCTTTTTCATTGCATTTTTTACAGGAATGCGCAAAGGCGAAATCAACGCTCTTACTTGGAATGATATTATCAATAATAAAATTCATGTTACAAAGAGTGTTGCACAAAAATCAAAAGGTGAGGACAGAATTACCCCGCCAAAGAATAAATCATCTATCCGAAACATTGGCATACCGGAGCCGCTTAAGATAGTGCTTGACGAACATTATAATCGGTGCAAAACCATGCAAGGATTTAATGATGATTATTATGTTTGCGGAGGAATAAGACCTCTTAGAGATACAGTTATTGAAGAAGCAAACCTAAAATATGCCTCACGAGCTGAAATCAAACATATTCGCATACATGATTTCCGGCACTCTCACGCCTCATATTTAGCAAACAACGGTATCAATATAATGGAGATTGCCCGCCGTCTTGGTCACTCTGATATAAAAACAACACTTCAAACTTATTCCCACTTATACCCAAAGGAAAGTGAAAAGGCTTTAAGTGTGCTTAATTCTATAACCATATAAAAAAAGACAAAATCCCCGAATTACCGATTAAAGAACGATAATTCGGGGATTTTTCGGGGATAAAAGTATATAAGCCGCTTAAAAAAGCGATTTTTTAGAAATATGGCGGAGTCCGTAGGTATCTTAGCAGAGGAAAGCAAAATGTGACTGCCGAAAGCATTCTTTTAGCCATGGCTCATAACATTAACAAGCTCCATAGAAAAATTCAATCTGATAGGACGGAAAATTATCTGTTTGATTTGAAAACTATTGCTTGAATTTTGAAATTTAAAAATTGTACACTAAAAAAATTGACGTAATTCGGTTACGTCTTTTTGTCGTGCAAATTTTTTGTTTTTATCATTTTTGACAGGGTATTTTACATTCATTTTATATATTTATTTTCTTTTATGCAAAAATACAAGGGCTGCCGCACTGCGTTTTTTTACGCTTGTGCGACAGCCCCTTTCAAGAATCAATCTGCACTTGGCAAATACGCCGGACTTGCCTGGACTCAGAAACAGTCCGGTGATTTTGAAAGCAAAAACACTAAGCTCATTCGCTCAGGAAACAAATTCCTCAAATACTACCTTTGTGAAGCTGCACTTTCTCTTGTACGATGCGATACCGAGTACAGCCGCTTCTATCACCTCAAATACAACGAGGTAAACAAAGGTCAACACAAACGTGCCCTCGCATTAACTGCCCGTAAACTTGTGCGTCTTGTCTATGCCCTGCTCATAGACAACAAACTTTATACTCCTTCAGAGCTTTGATTTTACTCTGATTTTCTCTCAGCCCTGCTTCAAAAAAATTGAATCGACAGGGCTTGGGTAGGTGTTTTTTGCCTTTGCGGATATCGGCAAAAAATTAACCCGTTTTTATTTATTTTCCTCTTGACATTTCACCACCGGACTTTTCTGATGTCATTAGATTCGTCTGACAACGGACTTTACGAAATGCCCGTGGAGTGCCACAGGCATTCCGTAAAACCCGCCATCAGTCTCCATACAACATGGGCTGTAAGGATTCCAGCGCATCAGCATAGCTGAAATTTGCGCTCATGTTAAACAGCGTGGAATCGAGGCATAAACCTTTCCGTTTTGCACCGCTCAGAAATGCTTCCAAATGTCGTTCTCGGCAAACTCTTTGGCAAACATCGCCTTTACATCGTCCGGCAGAGCGTGCGCCGCCCGCAGAATAATATCCTGGTTTTTTTGCTGTATATTCTCGGTGTTGGCATTCAGAAATTCCTCTCCGTCTCCGTCGCCGTAGACATTCACGCCGCCTGCCAGCTTTACGAGGTTTCCCACATAACCGGATTCCGTTGTAACAATATAGGAGCCGGGCAGTCCCATCAGAACCAGCACCTTCGGGTTCTCTTTTCCCGTATCGGTGTCTTTATAGGATTCCATAAATGCATCAAACTCCCAAAGCATTTCCGCCGCTTCGCTTTGCGGTCGAACTTTTCTCCAAGCTGCTCGATGGATTTCCGCAGACATGCTGCCGTAATTTTCCTGCATCAGCGTGGCAGTTACCGCCTTGCCGTCCACCTGAAACTGCGGTTTCTTGATGTTGTCCATCAGTCGAAGGCGAATCGTGACATAGGTGTTTCCCTGTGGATCGACCTCCACCAGCGCCTGTTTGCAGGTTGCCGATTCGGTCATAGACCGGCCGAGTACGGCGCTTCCGTCACCGCCGGCATCTTCAATCACGCCGGTAACATGGTGTTTATAGTGCGGCGTTGCAGCAGCAAGATAAATGCTGTTAGATGCCGCTAATGCAGACACGGAAGCAATGCTCGCACAAGGACGAGCATCGCCGCCATACCGCACAGCACATAAATTCATTTCATTGCGGTATGTTTTGTCATCTTTATTCTCCTATCCGGTTTTTGCGTTTCCTGCAAAGCATCAGAACGATCATAGTGACGCCGGAAGCAAGTGTCAGCAGAAACCATACGGCCTGATTGCCGATATCGCCGGTCTGCGTTGATTGTATGGAACCATTATTGACGGTTGTGACGTTTTCGATGTTATCATTTCCGACATTGACGGGGTGGTGTTTACTCCGGTCTGAGAACTTTCGGAAACATTATTGTTATTGTCATTGTTACCGCTGTTGCCGCTGCCACCGTTGTTGTTATCACCGGTTTGCGGACTGCTGGGATTACCGGGGATTCCGGGGTTGCCGGAGTTGTCATTGTTACCGCCGCTGTTCGCTGTGCCGACTGCAATCAGTCCGAGCGACCTTGTACGAACTACAAAGTAGCCGTCCTGCACGCTGCCGTTCAGTTTTGTCTTGCTGCCGTCGGCGTTGATCAGGTACACAACATAACCATCCGCATTACTGCAAGGGATACGAAGCACCACCGCACCGGACGGATCTGTCTTTGCGCCGTTCAGCAGGGTCACGATGTTATACAGCGACCATTTCGCATCAACATCGCTCAGCGCACGGAGCGCAAAGTCATAATCGGAGCCTTTGGTCAGGACATCGACGGAAAGGGTTGCGTTCTTGTCAAGAATTCCCGTGTTGGTTTTCCAAAACGATGCCGGTTTTTTCGTCTTTCAAAACTACACTTTTCGGAATATTTAATTAACTACACTTTTCGGAATATTTAATTATGGATTGACAATACTTCATCTTTTGTGTTATAGTATTCGTAGCAAATAGAATCCTTTCTGGTTTTAGTTTATTTGGCAATTTATACTGTAACACAGATTCTTCCTATTTGCTATCCTTTTTACAACTGTAACATATCTATTGTAAACCAACACTATATTTTGGTTCAAACACAATATGGTATTTACAACTTTCAAAATTAAATTGCAATATAAAATGTCCGTGAAATTAAGTGACTGAATAATTTATATTTAACTTATTAAGAAGCTGACAAGAGGAAAGCCCATTGAAAATACGACGAGGATAGTTGTTAATCCAATGTTGAATCATCTTAATTCTCCCTGGGGAGAATTTCGCAATGTTGACACCTTTTGGAATAAATCGTCTGATTAGCTTATTTGCATTTTCATTTGAGCCTCTTTCCCAAGCGGTGTATGGATGAGCATAATATACCTTTGTTCGTTGTATGTCGGTTATACACGACCGTTCTATTCCTTCAAAGTCAAGATTCTCACATCCGTTATCACAAGTTATAGTTTTAAAAGTTTCTCTAAAAGCTTTACTGCCAAGTTTTCTTTCAATTTTATCTAACTCTGTTACAACACAATATTGGGATTTACTCGGCATTTTACGGACAATCTCTTGTAATGTCTTTCTTTCTGTTAGCACAAGCAGAACGGTTTTTGTTCCTTTCTTTCCAACTACTGTATCCATCTCCCAGTGTCCATACTCTTCTCTGCTTTCTATTGATTTAGAACGCTCGCTAATGCTTGTGCCTTTACTGTTATTTATAGCGGTTCTCACATTGGCATACTTTCTTTTTTGCTTTTTTTCTTTTACGGGCAGATGCTTGTTAGTTAAATGTTGGAACAAATCTTGATCGATATAGTTATAAATTGTCTTGTATGAGATTGTCGTTTGAAATTGTTCCCTATGCTGCTTGATTTCTTCTGCTACTGCATACGGTGACATCTTCTCGTCTATGATTTTTTCTCAATAAACTTCACAAGAACATAATCATTTCCTATTTTCAGACCCGGCCCTTTATTTGTTCCGGCATACTCATGCTTTTGTTGTCCTACATCAGCACTATACTCCTTTCTCGTTGTCAAATCACTGTTTAACAGTTCTACCATACCTCTTCTATAGCGATCCATAAAATTAGCTTGATGCCGTAATTGAGGAAAACCAACCGTGGCAATCATCAGTAGTAATAAGAGAAAAGGCAGATTTAATAGCAGTTGGGAGT
>CANQAJ010000147.1 GCA_947589365.1 uncultured Clostridia bacterium
GTGTACTCATGAAGTTTCTCCCAAAGTTCTCTACACACGGGGCCGTGCGCCCATGCTTCAAACTCACAGTCCATCATTGGTCTGTTATTCAGTGCCATTGACCAAGCCTGTGTGTAATAGCAAAGTTTTTGTACTTTTTTCTGATCCATAAGTTCCTTTGCCAGAAACCAATTTGCAACATCAAAAATCTTATACATACAAACACCCCCTGACCAATATTATAGACGAGTTTAAGAAATTGTCAATAAACTATTTGAAAATATTTCAAATAGTTCGATAATTGGTAGAACTTCCACAATTCAGCATATCCGAAACACAATTAAACCGGCATAAGTGTATTCGCATCGATAGCATAATATCTTTGGTTATCGAACATATAGACAGTATCAGGCGAAACCGTTGAGCAATCGTAAAGCCCGCTTGTAGTATCTACCTTAAAGCTTCCTCCACAAACAGCCTTGTTCATAATTATCTCTATATCGTCCTTTTCAGAACTGTTGGTATATACACAACGTGCCGGAATATTATAGCTATGTTCTCCTGATGTATCTAAAAATTTTGAATTTGTATTCGACAAATACGGTACGTTACTGCCGTATTCCAAATATATCGTCCCAACTATAGGGTTGTCACTATCTGTTAGAATAAATAATATATCTTTATTAATATCTTCGCCTGAATTATAGTTAAAAAAAACGATATTGACGACTCGCTCGTTTGTCGAAACACGACAATAACAATGAGGGTTTGAGGCATCAGAATTTCCACTAATCGTATATTTATTTGAACACAAAGTTGTATCCTGATATTTTATAACATATTGTAAATACGAAGTCGATCTTGTAAACGTAATTATAAATTTATCTAAAATCCTAAATTCAACACCATTTTTTGTTTGAGTATCATCAAGTAATATCCATTTGCTAAATTCTATTCCGTCAAAGGACGTAAAAAAATCGGAAAATTCTTCTATAAATGCTTCCAACGACAAATTTTGTATAAATTCTTTTTTACTACCCATTTATTCTTCCTCCTCCACAACCGTAACTTTTTTAGTTGTTATCGGATTTACAATATAATTACTATTACCCAACCTGACATAATGGTAAACAGAATTACTATCAACATAATCAGACGGTTTAAGTCTTGGCGTGACAGGAATTTTAATGGTATATACCGTCCGTGCCGAATTGCTATTTGAATATGCATACACATAAATTATAATAGGGTATGGCTGTTGGAGTAATTCGTTTGGAATATCAGCAACAAAATTACCTCCGCTGCGAACTGATGATACTACTATTGCTTCCTTGCTTCTTCGATTGCAAAAATGGAAATAAGGCTCGTCTTTCAATCCTGACTCCGGTATAGCTATTTTCTGATTTTTATCCCATTGCACCAGACGTGTAATGGGATTCCCGTCAATATCATAACATGGTATTGTAAACATTTTTATCACTTCCTGACTCATGTTGTATCATGTATAGGCGGCGTGGGTAGATCCATAAATTTGTCATGTATGCCACTCATCACGCCGTTTGCTCCTAAAGCATGATATTGCTTCCAACAATTTTCAAAATTTTCTCTTGCATATATTGGAGCATAGCCCTTGCCGCTCCAATAATTATAATCGCTTATCATCTGACTTCTGAGCATTGCTTGTAAACCCGCTTTCAATGCCGAGTACTGTTCGTTCTGTCTTCTTATGATTCTGTAAAACCATAATAAGATACTCATAATAGATGGTATGCCTAAAAAGCTGAGTATCTGATACCAATTCATTTTGATACTCCTTTCTTAATATTTCATATAAGTTTATTGTCTTAAGTATTGCAAACATAGAAAAAGCACTTGATTCAGGGCATTGCCTTTTCAAGTGCTTAATTTATTAATTAACTATAATCCAATCGTCTGAGAGCATATCAGCCTGTGATGCAAGCCAACCAATTTGTACACCACTTGTACCAACAAATGCTATTGCCTTATTTCCGATTGTTTTATGTTCTGCATTAACAATATTACCGTCTGTTATTACATAGCTGATATTTTTGGCAAGTTGAATATACTGCTTCTTACCGTTCCAACCGCTTCTTGAAACTTTCTTTCCCCGTTTTAGTGCCTCTAAAGCCTCTCCGAAATTCACAATATCAAATCCCCTCTATTTATCAAAATATGAATTATTTATTTTTCTGTATAATCTCTTCTATTTTCGTATTAAGCCATTCATCAAAATCACCATAAGTACTATGTATTATCTTAGAAATATCATCATTAAACATTGCATAGGCACTGTCTTTGGCTTTTTGTAAGGCGACGTTTTGAGCCTTAGAGTCGAATATATCTTTTCCTTTTAACTCATCAACATAAGTCTGCGTTACGCATAAAACAGCTTGTTCTACAATATTATTTGCTGTTTCAAGACCATTCTTAATATTCTCGTTTTCAATCTTTTTGTTTAGAAAATCAGATATTTGTTTTCGTATAAGTACTACAAGATAAGAAATTATACCGAAAACTATACCTATAATAACATCACTAAATATTTCTTTAAACATAACTTCACTCCCTCTTATCAAATAAATCCTTCTTCATCATATATAAAGTTTTCTTCACCGAGCAACTCTTCTCCTTCTACTGCATTTACAGTTATATCAAAATACTTTTCGATATCCGCCCCGGTTCCATCTTTTACAGTAATACGTACACTATATGTACCCGTTTTTGCCGGCTGCCATTTTTTGGTTGCAGTATCGCTAAAATCCTGAATAACATGATAGTTTATATGGGTGCTGCTGTGCTTTGCTTCAAACTTGTAGGTGTATGGGCTTGTTCCACCCTCAGCTTTACCGGTGAATGTTATTGATTCGCCATAGTTTATATTCGTTGCACTCAGAGTTGAATTATTTATAAGTTCAGGATTTACAGTAAGAGTAATGGATTTGGAAACAGATTTGCCTGTATTATCCCTTACGGTAACACGTACAGTGTATATACCTGTTTTTTCAGGTTTCCATTCCTTTGCAGCTGTGCCGCCGAATGCCTTAATTTCAAGATAATCTTGCTCTGAGCTGAGTTTTGCTTCCATCTTATAAGTATAAGGACTTGTTCCTCCGGCTATTCTCCCTATGATTACAATTGAATTACCGAGGTCTACGGTTGTTGGTCGGATGATAGATATATTTATCAATTCATCACAATTCTGCCATGTAACGGAACCATCATCATTAAGTATTAAACAAATTTTTTCGTCGTTAATATTAAGTACTAATGCATCCCTGCTCCCCTCAACATCAACCAATGATTTTAAATTATCTATGTCCACGACAGCTTTTGATATTGTATCACGGGCTGTCGAATCTTTGATTTCATACGTAGTTTTATTAGGCAGCTGAATTTTAGATATATCCGACATTTTAATTGCACCTCCTTAAGAAAGAGATGGGGAGTCCACCTCTTGATTATGATACTGTTACTCTGCCTGCGGTACCTGTGAAATTCGGTTTTGAAATAGTACCCTCCGGTGTAAATTCGCCTGTTGATGTGAGTTCATTACCATTGAATGTAGCTTTCAATTCTGTTCCTGTGCCTTCAAAAATCGGAGCGGTTGTCTTTGCAGACTTAACCGAAGTTGCAACAGTAACGTCTTTCTTTGTTGGCAATGCACCGGTACTAAAACTTCCCTCTGAGATAGTCAATGTTTCGTTGTCAACACTATAATCAGGGAACGTACATGAAGGGAGTGTTCCCACATTTGTTATACTGTTTACAGTTGTAGTTTCCAATTCAACCGTAGTTGTAGGAGCAGCAATAGTTCCGGCAGGCGTATAGTTAAGACTGCCGGAGGATCCTGTTGAAATTGTAATTGTACCCTTCGGCGTTCCCCTCACGGACACGTTGCCTGATGTACCCTCAAATGTTGGCACTGATACAGAGCCGGTTGGAGTATAATCTCCTGTTGCAGTATCTTTAAATGCTAACCCTTTCAATGAACCCGTTGAACCAAATTCGTGCCA
Organism: uncultured Clostridia bacterium; assembly: GCA_947589365.1. GTDB lineage: Bacteria > Bacillota > Clostridia > Oscillospirales > Acutalibacteraceae > UBA1213. The sequence goes on from CANQAJ010000147.1 coordinate 4,014, forward strand.
TTTCGTTCCGTCATAAATAAACTCAAGCTTTTCATAAATAACAAGATCGCCCTGTTTTGCATCCACACTATCATCATTAATTTGTATAGTTGCAGTATCAGAATTATCAGTTAATGGGGTAGTTGTTACGCCAATATAATGTATTCCCCCAACTAATGATGTTTTAATTGCCGATATATCTTCCCTTGCCTTAGTATCTTTAATATCATACGAATCACCTGTTGGTAATGTAATTTTAGAAATATCTGACATGATTTATTCATCCTCTCAATCATTCGTAAATTGTAAATTTTCCGGATTTCTGCTATCAATAAAACAATTTAAACTACTTGTAGACGAACCTCCTCCGGTATTTGACGTCCACTCAAACCATTCTCCGTTACATAAAACATATATTTTATTTGCATCAATAACCATTGCTTTCGACCCATCGGCAGCATTGGTTATTAAATTCAATTTATCTAAATCTTTTTCTAAAAGCGTGTACTCACGAATGGCATAGTGGACATTATCTTTGTATTGGACAACAAAACCCGAACCTTGCCGACCGACATGGCACATAGTAATTGAACCGAAATCGGGTACATCATCCTTGGTTTTATATTCCATATCCATGTAATAATAAGCCATATTTTAACCTCCATATTTCAAGGTTTGTCTGCTGCATGAAATTTACACAGCAGACTATTTTTATTTCTTAACAATCCTTACCTGAAGCTTATCAATTTTTGTTCCTACTATTCCTGCATAACCATCAGAATTAGTATTATTATAGTTTGTTACCCATGGTAAATAATTTGTACTGTTCACGGTCGATACTCTGTACTGTACGTTATAACCATTAACACCTGTAAAACTTATCTGAACGCAGTCTATATTTTTACCATAGATTCCCGCATAGTCGTTTTCATCCGTAACCCACGGCAAATAATTTTTAGAACCAACGAGTTTTACTCTGTACTTAAGATGTCCCTTAGACGGCCTCATTCGTATTCCCTGTATGTAACAATTCTCCAAGCCGGCATAATCTTCGAGGTTCTTAACCTTTGGCAACCAATGACCATTGGCATAAACCTGATACGTAACATCTATGCCGTTAGTTGATGTATTTTTGTTTGTGCTGTTTTTGTTTGCGGTGTTATTTGCAGAATCGACAGACGTTTTGTTTTCTGTAGGTACGGTGCCTTTTGTGTATCCGTTATAACCGCCGCTTTTGATTATTGACGGGTAATCAACATAGCAATAATTCATATCTACACTACCGCTTATACCGCCGATTTTGCCGTTATCCGAATACTGCCACATTCCGTATTTATTTAACGAATACGTGCATTTGTAATTATACTGTGCAACCCAGAGAGCATAACCTCCTGCCACTTCTTTTGAAACATAATCGGTTAGGGGAGATGCCGAGCAGTAAAGTCCGGCATAGTAACCGTTCTTTTCAAGCTCACCGCAGAATGCCTTTATAACACCATCGCAAAAACTTCTGCCCTTTGCAAACTGTTTCTGTTCCTCAAGGTCAAGATAAATCGGGTATTCAAATTTCTTTCCCTTAATAACGGACATACAAGCCTTTGCTTCCTTTACTGCATCAGCAGCGGACTCGGCATAAGAATACCAATACACACCCACATCAAGTCCTGCCGCTTTTGCATTTTTGTAATTCTGCTCAAACATATTATCCTTCTGACTTACTTCCCTGCCAAATCCGGCACGGATAATAACAAAATCAATGCCGCTTGCCTTGACATTTTTGTA
>CANQAJ010000148.1 GCA_947589365.1 uncultured Clostridia bacterium
GGATTTTACATTAGACGGTAAATTCCTGTTAAGCTTTCCGAGGAGGGAGCGTTTTATTTCCGTTTGCAGCTTTTCCGTTAGCTCATCAACGACCTTTTTGATTATCCTCCTCGCCTCAGCTATAACATCATTTTTCATCAAATGCTTAAATTGCAGTATTGTTTTGAGAAGATCCATATTCGGCTCTATTTTTTGGAGTATTTTTTTGTCAAGCAAAAGCTCTGTCAGATTAAAATGTTCTATTGCCTGCTTTTCAAGTATTTCAACCGTTCTTTTCGGAAACAGTCGCCTTACCTCATTTATCCAGTCTGCAACATACAGAGAAGATGCCCCCAAACCGCCGCTGCGGTCTTCTGTTCTCATAACATCGCTGCCGTATTCCATATTGTACAGAAAATCAAGGGTGTTTTCCATGCTATGGAACATCTGTACATCTTCGGCACTTCCCGAAAAATCAATATGCCCTTCCGCATTTTTTCCTAAAATAAGCCGCCATTTATTAAGACTTTCCACGCTTTCTGTACCTGTCACAGGCTCACCCCCGTTTCATTGCATATTTCCTTTTCAAGTTCAACTCCCATAGAATAAAACCGTGAATATATACTAAGCCCCTGCAAAATTCCGGCATGATCCGTACCGTATATTTCAGACGCTTTTTTCGCAATACTGTCCGTTTCATACGGGGTAAAATAACCGAACGCAAGCCTCAGTTCGGGGAGTACCTCCATAAAATCCTCCATACTGAGTTTCCGTATAAGCTTATCTGTTATATTGATAAATTCATTTCCCACAAGCACAATATCACGGGCAGTACTAAAAAGTCCTCTCAGAAAAACTGCTCCCTGTTTCTGCATTTCTTTCGTTCCCATAAGATATCCGTTCAATGCAGAGCTTATATTGTCTTTGTACTTTCCGTCACTGCCGTACAGAAGTCCCAGTACCGCACCGTATACGGCAGGCTGCGGATCATTCCGTTTTGTCATCCTCTTAAAGGAATCCATAAGAATAGTATACCTATTACTCAAAAACGTACTTGTTACAAGACTGTACAGTAGTCTGCAAATTTTGATACATTCATCAGCATAATCATCACTTACATTTATCATTGATGTCAACATTGTAACGGCTTTATCAAAACATTTTATCAGGAAAAATTCCTCATTATTGTTTTTTACACCGTAAAGCCTTTTTAATGAACGGAGCATGTTGAAATAGTAGGTCGCCTTTCCTATCGAAAAGAAATCACCGTCATCAATAATTATATCCTGCATTTTTCCCGCAAAGCTTTCCGTTATATCTATACCCATAAGAAATGATTCAACATACAGCTTTGCCGCATCAGACGCTTTCTGTTTGTTCAGTAGTTTTCGTGCCGCACAAACCGTACACGCTTCTTCAATGGTAGCACCATATACGCTTGAATCTATAAGTACGGCATCACTTTCCGTATTTCTTTTATATGACCATATCTCCCTTATCCTGCTGCGGTCGGTATTATTGATAATATCCGCACCCTTAATCCTTTTTGCAAAACCCGTTTCAAGAAAACTCAGCCGATAGAATAATCTGCTTATTTCCATATGGCTCGGCTTTGAAAAAATATCAAGCTCCATTTTCTGCTCAATAACTGTATTAACTTTTAATCTGTATTTTTGTGATAATTCCTCAAAATCTTTTATTATCGGTACTTTTTCCGCCCTGTCGCTGAGTTTTCCTATACCACTTCCTGTCGCTATTTTATTGAGTATTTCAAGCGGCAGTCTGCTTGATGCATTAAGCTCACCCTTTACAAAACAGCTTTGCACCGCATCGTATAATTCAAAAAGACCTGCCGACTTCTTATCACGCACGGCGGCAAGACCTCTGTACATCGTCACTGCCGAAGATATATCCGACATTGTTATAAGCAGTTTTGATTTACTGCATTCCCTGCCGCATTTCAAAAGTGTGTCCATTATTACGTTATCGTATGTATTCTCAATGCCCTCTCCGGCTTCAGTTTTATTTTTCAATTCCGTCCATACCGCATTATAAAATCCGGGGTTCTGCATACCCGAAGCATAGCCGTTAAGTGCATCGGCAGCCTCATATGAATAGCACATTGTGTATACATCCTGCACCTTATCGCTGAAATTGTGCAGCTTTACCTTAATCGGCTTTTCCCTGCCACTGACAAGCTTATATAATCCATATGAATGGAATCCGCCTGTCACAACAAGCACCCTGCTGTGTGTTTCCATGGCACTTTTAATACATTCCGACATATGACTTTCACGAACAATACAGCCGTCTGACAGCATATCTTCCTTTGGAGTATTCTCTCTCAACAAATAACAATATGTGTACATTCTTGCTATAAATTCCTCTGTACTTATATAAAGTGCATCGGTTTCAAAAAAGCTTTCCCAAAATTCCTCAAAGCTTCTCATTCCTGTTTTTTCGCATAATGCGGCAAAATACTTACCCTCGGACAAATAGTAATCATCACTGTAGCCCGGAACCTCACTTTTGCGGCGAAGTCCCTTACCCTCTGCGGTATTAATTAGTATCTCACCATACGGCAAATCAATAAAGGCACAGTCTGTATTATTTTTTCTCGCATAAACAAGTGCATTATATTCCGGTGAGGTACTCAGAAAAGGATAATAGCATTTATAATCATCGGCATCTTCACTTATATGCTTTTCGCTGTCCTTGTAGTAATAATAAAAAGCCACAGGCGGTACCGTTCCCTCATCCGTAAGCACGGAAATCAGCTTATTCGCATTCTGAGGTCCCTCAACAAGTATGCAGTCGGGCTTATATTCCTCCATTACCTTTTGCAGATGGTAGGAGCAGGCAGGACTGTGGTGCCGCACGGGAAAGAACAAAACCGGCAAATTATAATCAAACGGAATTATTTTAAATATTTCCTTGCTTCGTAAAATTTCTTCCATAACCCACCGACCTTTTCCGACTTGAATTTTACAACCGTATTAAAATAAGCTTTCAGTTTTTCAAGATCATCTTTTGTATCCTTACATACAGCATTGTTCAGGTTCTTTGTCAGTTCTGCAATACTCATACCGTCTTCTTCATAATACCATGCGTTTGAAAGGGTCTGATAATAAACCGATACCGCCTCCGCCGTACTCATAACGGCGGCAGGCTTTTCTATTTTCATTCCCGAATCGGAAATACCCTCTCTGAGTTCATGATATGTTGTGGCGAGAAGCTCGGCAACATCCGTATCCACAGGCATTTCAATCTTATCTGCTGCCGCACTTTGTTCTACCTCGTTAAGAATAATCTGCTTTTCAAGACGTACATCTTTTACCGGCTCTACGGTTTCAAAATTAAATCTTCTTTTCAAAGCACTCGACATTTCATTTACGCCCTTATCCCTTATATTTGCCGTGCCGATTATATTAAATCCCGGTTTTGCGAAAATAAGTCCGTCATCCTCAAGCTCGGGTACATTCAATACCTTGTCGCTCATCACGGAAATAAGGCTGTCCTGAATTTCGGCAGGTGTTCTTGTTATCTCCTCAAAGCGTGTGATTATCCCCTTTGACATACCCACATACAGCGGTGACGGAACAAGAGCCTCCTTAACGGGTCCCTTTGCAAGCAGAAGTGCATAATTCCAACTGTATTTTATCATATCCTCTGTTGTTCCCGCCGTTCCCTGTACCGTATTCGTACTTATTCCGCTTATTGCTGCGGAAAGAAGCTCGGAAAGCATTGTCTTTGCCGTTCCGGGTTCACCGACAAGCATAAGTCCTCTGCTGCCTGCAAGGGTGATTATACAGCGTTCTACAAGTGCGTCATTTCCAAAGAATTTCTTGTGTATTTCAATTTTCTGTCCGTTATAATTCAAGGGTTTCGATAAGCCTGTTATAAAAGCCCTCACCGCCTTTGGGGAAAGCTTCCAGTTTTCGGGTTTTCTTCCCGTATCAACTGCTGCAAGAGCATCAAGTTCTTCTTTATACCGCACTTCAACAGGCGGTCTGATATATTTTTGTTCCATTATTTTACTTCCTTCCGAGTTAAATAAACTATACAAGGTAATTATATATAATTATCATATCAATTTCAACGTTTTAACAAATTTTTTTCCAAAAATCAAATAGTAAATTGTACATTTTATTGTATTATATTTATTTTATAAAATAGTATACGGGAAAATTACAGGAATTTTTTTTAAAAGTATTGACAAAGACGGTAAGATGTATTAAACTAAATTATAGTTAGATAAATTAAACTTATCTGACTTATATTTTGGAACATAGATTAGATTGATTTAACCATCAGTTCCGCAGTGTAAGGTGAGGAAAAATGAGTCTTGTAATTGTCGGAGGAAATGAATGTATGATAAGAGAATATGTGGAGCTTTGCAAGATGTATAATTGCAGTGCAAAAGTATATCCTAAAATGAGCAGAGGTTTGCAGAATTTAGGCAGTCCGGATCTGCTTGTTCTTTTTACGGATACCGTTTCCCATAAAATGGTAAAATGTGCACTTGATAATGTAAAAAATCTTGATATACCGATAGCACGTTCGCACAAAAGTTCAAAATCCGCACTTAAAAATATTCTTGAAAAGTACCTGAGCAACAAAACCGTTTGTAAGGATTATTGATTTCATTCCGGGTTTATTGCTTCTTCGGACATGAAACGATATACGGAAAAATAAATTATGAACCGGCATTGCGGGCACGGCAATATTTAACGGAGGTGAGGTAATTGTCCGATGAATTATTTGTCAGACATTGTTCCCCTACTATTCTGAGAATGAAAACAGGTAATATGTTTACCTGTCGGTTTGAAAGTGAAAAATCAGAAAGGGATTATATCAAAAGCCTGAATCAGCGTCTTGTTTCAAAGGGAGTCAGAGTTATACCCTTGAGAAGACATAACGGAAGCACTCTTATATATGTCTACAGACCCTCCCTTTTAAAAAAGGATCTTGAAAACAGCATGGCTCACAGCTTACTTGAACAATCAGGCTATTCCTGTGACAGTATAAATAAGTGTATTGTCAGGCTTATTCAAAGGCTTCGCGGGAATAATGATTTCCCGCATGAAATAGGTTTATTTCTGGGGTATCCGCCCGAGGATGTATACGGATTTATAAAAAACAAAGCAGGGTGCTGTAAATGTGTAGGCTGTTGGAAAGTATACGGCGATGAAGTCAAGGCAAGGCATACCTTTGACAAATACAAAAAATGCACCGAGCTTTGCTGTTCTCTTATAGAAAAGGGTTTTACAGCGGATATGCTTGCCGTGTCATACTGACATGGCTGACATAAAAATATACTATCGAAAGGATTGTTGTAAATGAGTAAAATTGCAGTTGTATATTGGAGCGGCACAGGCAACACCGAGTCTATGGCTCAGGCTGTTGTCAAGGGTGCAAAGGACAAGGGGGCGGAAGTAAATCTTTTTACCTCTGCCGAGTTTAATGCGGATATGCTTGATGAGTATGATGCCGTGGCTTTCGGTTGTCCGGCTATGGGTGCAGAGGAGCTTGAGGATTCCGAATTTCAGCCTATGTTTGATTCACTGACCGATAAGCTTTCCGGTAAAAAAATTGCCTTATTCGGTTCATACGGATGGGGTGACGGCGAATGGATGCGTATATGGGAGGAAAGCTGTAAAAATGCAGGTGCAGATCTTATCTCGGAAGGTCTTATTATAAACGAGGCTCCCGATGACGAGGGATTGATTAAATGTGAAGAACTTGGAGCTTCGCTTGTATAACAGCTGTATTGATGTCCCGGAGATAATTCTC
>CANQAJ010000149.1 GCA_947589365.1 uncultured Clostridia bacterium
TAAATCTGAATATTAATGGATGTCGCTATAATTTTATAATCGGGAATTTGATGATGTATTATAAAACCTGACACAATCCGGGTAAGAAAAGTATATTAAAAAAGAAAAAAGAGTGTGTCAAAATGGGTACAGGAAAACAGTATGATTAAAAATTCAGAATGCAGTCTATAAAGCCGGCAAAAGAAATTTGTAATTCGAGTGCTGTTAAGGATGAGTGACTGGAAACATCAGAAACACGGATTGTCGGTTTTACAACTTTTTTCATTTCAATTTACACTTCTTCTTGATTTTTTTACCGCTTTATTATACAATTGAGATACGCAAGGAAGGCGGTAATCAAACCGTGCTATACTTCTTGTTCAATTTTGGCTTGCGATCTATTTGTCATTCGTTGTATCTTTGGCTATAGGGACCTGACTACTCTCTTGGCTTATGTAATCGATACAGTCCTCTATATCCGGGTATGTACAGCCGTGACTTTTTAGCCAATCGATCAGCCTTGATATCTCTTTTGTGGTCATGTCAACATCACCTCTGATAGATTCATTACCGCTTTCTTGCATTTTTTATCACCTCCCGATAGTACGATAATATATATGACGCAAATATCCACAAACCCTGTGTGAGGTACGACAGAGGTTGCTTTGTAATACCTCTCCTTATTTTGGTTTCTCCCCACGCACTTCATGCGAGGTGCGACAAACACATTTTCAGAAAGTATCAGTTTCGTAATTAAGCCACCCTTGAAAACAATTGGAGCATCTGTATTTGAAACACGAGCCAAAAAGTCATACATTAACTTCTCTTGTTACGTCATTTTATCCTCCACTGTAATACTCGATGGCTAAAGGCTTTAATGTTTGAAAAGTCAGCATATTATCAGGTTCTATTTTAATTCCATCAAAGCTTTCACTGTTTGAATAATAATAATTGCTTAATGCTTCTGTCAAAGCCGCCTCATCGGTTGTATCAATGCTTCTAAGCATATCATTAATCGTTTGAGTAAAGGATGTACACATTACATTACCAATGATGATATATTCTATATTATCGAAATTATTAACTATTTTATAATCAACATTGTCTGATAAACACTTCTCTTTAGCATAAACGTAAACTTTATTTTCATCCATATAGCCTACAAACATATCCAAAAACTCAAGAGCTGACACTCCGCATAAAATAACTTCTCTGCCGCTAACTACATCTCTTAACCATGCACGATTTGAAACATAATTGCTGCTGATCTTCGATAACATAATTTCACCATCTTTCTAATTAATGTGGTTCTGATAAATATTATACTTTATCTTATGGAAAAAATCAATCTGTATTTAATGAGGTGCGACAGTAATGGTATTGAAAGGTTCGCAGGATAATTCACTTGTTGCTATAACGGATATACAAGATGACAAAGGACAGCAAATATTAGTATCTGTTAGTTTGTCAGATAATGGTTCTGTTGATGATGTAAACAAAATTACATCTGCGTATGGACGAGAAGGATTTGCGGATTACATGAAACAGTAAATCAACCAACATAAAAATATTTTGGCTTATAACAAAGAGAAAGCTAATGATTTGCTTCTTTCCATAGGGGTAGATTTCCCCGAGGCGAACACAAGCATTAGCTCCGATGATAGTATAGCATACACAGCGGCAAATGTCAAGTATCCGAATCAGGAAAGTGAACAAGATCAGCCGCAGGATAAGCCGCTTACGGGGAAAGAAGCAGTCGAAAACCGTTCAGACAGGTTTCTACTCACGCACCTCATGCGAGGTGGGACACGAGATTCAATACTGATCATCCTGCTTACTTTAAGGGACATCCGTTATCAGTCAGTTATGTTATTGTAATCGAAAGCAACGGTAATCAGACGGCTTACTTCTGTGACAGTGTTGGCCATAAGGTGCTTCCTGACTTTTTCAGGCAAATTGAAAAGAAGCAAATAATAGCTCCTTCTGAACAAGCAGAAATAAAAACAGTTGAGCAGAAACAGCAGCCTATACAGCCAAAGGAAGAAAAGTTGTATCCGTTTCTGAAAGAAGTCCAAAAGAAAGAATCTTTGCCGAACAGGTGGATAATGTCCTGTCGAGAAAGGAAAATATGAATTACAGCGAATAGACAGTAACTTTATTACCGGTGTTTATGGAAGAGAAAACTTTGAAAAGCACATCAACAGGGTAATAGCCGCCAATAATCTGCTTTTTATAAGCAAAGAAAAAAGTCAAAGCCTGTTCAGTGTGCTTGGACTACAATCATCCAAGGGCTTAAACAGTCTTGACTTTGATAAAATTATACATCAAAGCCGAAATATTGTCAACACCTATCCATTACCTGTGTATAGCCCTCGTTGTAGTATTTCAGTGCCTGCTTCATTGCCTGCTGTGTACTGCGTTTTGGTCTGAAACCGTAGCTGCTTTCAGAAAAGAGCAGTTCGTACATCGTCTGTAACAACTGTACTATTACCTGTTGTATCATCCTGTCTATTACTTGTCTCCACCTTGCCGTTGGCTAACACTTCCTACTGCCAAGCGTGTAGCGGACTTTCACCGCCTAATTACTGCCCATTTCGGGCAAACCGACATTTGAAGAAAGTAAACCGAAACCGGAAATCAGTTTCTACTCACGCACCTCGTGCGAGGTGCGACTTATAGTCGGATTGTTTGTACAATTTGTTGTCTGGTTTCTACTCACGCACCTCATGCGAGGTGCGACAAAAAGAGCTTGGCACAAGAGTCGGAGTGTCTGAAACTTCAATAAAATGTTGTGAATCCGGGGCAAAAAACCCGTCAATGGAAAAGATTATCCTATTGTCTAAGGTGCTGCACGTTACCACAGATTACTTGCTGGGAGTATCATCTGAATCAGAAGTAATAGACAATTTATTGCTCAATGTTTCTGAAGAAAAACTAATTAATAATTATCGACAGCTTGATTCCTATGGAAAGAAAGTGGTTGAATCTGTCTGCTCCTTGGAATTAGCAAGGATTGTGGAATGCACAACAGATTTGAACACTAAGACTAAAATAAAAGGCATTACTGAATCCATGAGGAAAATTCCCAAATATTTTACTCCAATTGCAGCAGGTTACTCTGTTCCCTTGGATGACGACGAATATGAGTTGATAGAAACCGATTCTTCCACGCCTGCCGATGCTGATTTTGCCGTTGAGATTAGCGGAAACAGTATGTATCCGTATATCCATGACGGAGATATTGTTTATGCAAAGAGAACTAACAACCTCGAGGTGGGAGATATTGGTATATTCTGTGTAAATGGAGCAATGTATTGTAAACATTATTATGTGGACAGAGAAAGGAATCTCACCTTGGTTTCGGCAAATCCGGAATTAAAAGACAGCAACATTTATGTTTCTTCTGAGAGTGGATCTGAAGTTATATGTTATGGGAAAGTTCTGCTTGAAGGCAAAATTGAACTACCTTTATACTTTATCAATAGTATTAATTAAAGTATCTACGCTGCCTCTTTTAAGAACCTTATCGTAATCATAGTGGAAAAGATTGAACCAAAAATCTACTCTGCCGAAGCCAATGGCATAGTTATATTCTTTATCGTATGCAGATATTTTACCGGGACTAAGAAACATTTTTACATATGCATTTCCCCAGACCTTCGCTTTAATTAATGCTCTCTCTATTTGCTGGCAATATTTTAAACTTGTTGCGGCATACTCAGGGCTTCCCAACTCATATCCCAGCAACACAGCACAACAGTCAACCTTTCCTCTTTTCGCAAGCAGAATTTGTTCAATCCAATATCCGTCATCCATATAACTTATTGCGTGATTGGGAGTGGGCAGTATCTCAAGTTTGGAACGATAATCATCGCCATACACAGAAGAAAGCTCAATCTTTAACTCTTCGCAGATTTTATCAAAGTTTTTAGGATCTCTGACCCTATCTCGTATTTCATCTTGTAAGCTTTTAGGAGCAGAAAGATTCTTTGTCATATCATTCCGAAGTCTTGTTTGTGCCTCTCGGACTGAATCCATATGTTTCTCTTTTTCGCTTTTAGAGCATTTAACACTCCAATAAATAATTGCAATTATTATAAAAAACAGTTCCATACCCAACACCCTCTACATACAAGCTTCATTCACATATTCTTCTGATTGGTCTATGCATTCTAATGCTGACTCAAGTTTGTCTATTGCTTCCTCCATTTTTTCGTATCTCTCGCTGCCCTCTAAGTTTTCAGGCGTATTATCAAGGCTGTCTTGTTCTTCATCAAGCACAATACTGATGTAGTTAGATGCAGTTTCCAATGCCTCTACTGATTTTTTTAATAAAGCTCTTCTTTTGTTATTCATACAATTTCTCCTTTTTAATATGCTCTTTTCGCTACGACAAATATATAAATCCCATATACATATACTTTGACATCCCCACTAATAGATAATCGGACACTTGAATTCATAAAATTTCTGCTTCTAAATTACTCTTGTGAGATGCTTGTTTTTCATCTTTCATTTTACATCCGGCGTTTTCATAGCAATACGTGATGAATTGGCTACCACTACTCTGATGTGTTCTGGTTCAAATAGTTATTCTGATACTCACAAGCTTTCTCTATTTTATTTTACCATATTATAACTATATTTACAATATGGTAATATGAATATGTTGAATTTCTGCTATTTTTGTAGTATAATATAGACAGTTTTTTAAGGAGGTTTAGTTGTTATGAAAAAATTTTTTGCAATAGTTATTTGTGCCCTTCTGACAATTCAGTTATCAGGTTGTTCCGGTGCTTCTGATAGTGCAGTTTCAAATGAGGTTAATAGCGAGGCGTCTAATGAAAATGCGGAATCGGAACCCAAATCCATTGTGCTATCTATGGATACCCTTGAGATAACTGTCGACGGTGTAAAGCAGTTGAATTACACAGTCCTCCCAAAGGATACAGACAATTCTTCTGATGTTGTATGGAAATCTGTTGATGAATCTGTGGCAATAGTTAATTCTGTTGGTGTGGTAACAGGGGTAAGAGTAGGGGAAACCAATGTGATTGCAGAAACAGAGAATGGTATTTTTGCAACTTGTGCCGTTACTGTAAAAGAAAAGCCTGCTTACGAAAGACTGACAGACAAAGAAAGGGAGTTAACTGATGCGTTGTTCCGAAGTTTGGATCAATTTGTAAATCCAAGTTCTATCAGACTAACATTTGCAAAACCCTATTTTAATGAAGATGGTAAGTGGGAGATATCTGTAATAGGTGAGAATAAGGTCGGAGGAAATTTGGAAAAAGATTTTGATCTAGAAAGTGATGGAACATTGACCGAACCGATTATAAATCACGTCAAAATAGGGGTGAAAGAATACTATAGACTTGATTTGATAAATGAAGTAATTTCCGATTATGTAAAAAACAATTATCATATTTCTTAATATGTCTCTTGGTGTAATATTTTTACGCAATCAGCCATCGTTTTTGCAGCAGCTTCTATTTCATCTATCGTGTTCATTCTTGAAAACGATATGCGTATCGAATCTCTTGCACTTTCAGGGGTAATATTCATAGCCAAAAGAACCGGACTTGGCTCACTCTCATTGCTTCTGCACGCAGATCCGGAAGAAACACAAACACACACCTTATGCGAGGTGCGACTGCTGGGGTTACGTCTGATAATAGGACTTCTTTAGTTTCTACTCACGCACCTCATGCGAGGTGCGAC
>CANQAJ010000150.1 GCA_947589365.1 uncultured Clostridia bacterium
CGCCGCCCGGTTAATTTGTTATTTAAAAAGCAATTTCATAATACCGTTTATCTTGTTTTGCCGTATTTCCGTGAAAACGGAATCAACTTCAACACAAAGACTGTCGCCCGGCTTTGCTCCGTCACTTAATGCCTTAGGCATAGAGTATTTGCCGTCGGGAGTCAGAACATAAATATACTTATCATCCTGACTTGCAACACGAAACGGTGAGGTCTTTCCCGCCGTTATAAGCACGGCATCGCCCTCCTTGCCGTCCGGTATGAGGATGTCGGGCATCCTTAAAAACTTATCCTTTTCAATCTCAACAACAGCCCAGTTACCTTCAAAACGATCTATTATAACCTTCAATTTTTGTTTCCTCCATTATGCGGCATCCGCCGTAATACTTCTTCCGTCGGAGCTTATAACTACCGTGCCGTCTTCATCAGTCCTGTATATCTCTGCACCGACATTTTCCCAACGTTTTATAATCTGAGGGTGCGGATGTCCGTAATCGTTGTCCTTTCCCGCAGAGAATATTACATAATCGGCACCGACAGCTTTGACAAAATCGGAAGATGATGATGTATTGCTTCCATGATGACCTGCCTTTATGACATCCGCTTTAACATCTGTGCCGCTCTCAAGCAGCTCCACCTCAACCTCTTTTTCAGCATCACCCATATAAAGAAATTCACTGTCACCGTAGGTTATCTTTATGACAACGGAATAATTATTCAGATCGTCATATTCATCCTTTATTGGTGCAAGAATATCCGCACTGTATTCTTCCTCCTCGGAGAATACAATATTCATACCTGCCTTTGCCGTATTTATTGTCATACCCTTGTCCTGTATGGCTTCAAGAAGGTTTTCAAAGGTTTTTGTATTTGTCGAAGCATTCGGCATATAAATACTGCCAATATCAAAGGCATTGACAACATCAGCCATTCCGCCGATATGATCTGCGTGCGGATGCGTGCCGACAAGATAATCAATTTTTGAATAACCGAGATTTTTTATGTAATCCGTAACGGTTTCCCCGTATTTGTCGGTTCCGGCATCAATAAGCATGGTCTTTCCGTCAGGAAATTCGATAAATTCACTGTCGCCCTGTCCGACATCTATGTAGTGACTTATAAATTTTACGGTATGAGATTGACCGCCGTTTTCCGCACTATCATACGAATGACCGAATAAAAATACGCCTAAGCAAGCCGGAACAAGAACAATCAATGCCACAAATACAGATAGTGATTTTTTTCTTTTCATAAAGTCCCTCCGGATTTATTTTAGCATAAATTTGGAGGGACTACAAGTACTCAATTCTTTTATACAAACAAATTTTTGTACATGATTATAAATAGTTTAATCATGCCGCTCTCGGTACGCCGGGATCGGTTTGAACTTCGGCGGATGATTCAGCCTGAGTTTCTTCGCCCTCCGAGGACTGCTCCGAATTATCAAAATCCCCGGCATCCTCCGAGGTAAGCCTGCGTACGGTATAACCGTCGTTTTCCAAAAGCTTGATTATTCCTCCCTCACCGTAAAAATGTGCCGAACCTGCTAAAACCATAACCTTTTTTCCGTCATCCATATATGATTCGATTTTTTCAGCCATACCGATATTTCTGTCATCAATAAAAATTTTGTTATATTCTTCTGCCAACTCCAAATCCTTTTCGTCAACAGAGCTTTCGTCTGTGACTTCATCGTCGTCTGTTATCTCCTCACCCTTTTTCCATTGTTCATAAAGCTCTGCGAGTTCCTTTGAATAATCATCTATAATTCCCTCCGTGGCAATTTCCTTAAAAAGCAGGGTCTGAATATCGTCAGAAAGATCCGCCATCATGTTCATCTGAAATTCAACAGATTCCAATTCCAGAATTTCCTTTCCTTCTTGCTTGGCTCTGTCAAGCATATTATAATCAATTCCGTAGTTCGTTGAAAGACCTGCTTTTGATGCAGCGGCAAGTTCTACATAATTGCTCCACATAACCGGCTTCATATAATCAAACACAGACATATATTCTCCGGCATCCGTAAGCTCCTTTACGACCGTATTGTATTGCTCCTCAGGAACGTGATCCTTTATGGTGGTTCCGTCCGCATACAGAAGCTTTGCGTATGCCGATATATCCATATCCATAGAGCTTGTATCACATTCGACTGCAAGGGCATCGCATTTTGCATAGGCGTTTTCAAAATAATCGGGCAATACAGACGCATCCTTATCCGCAACATGGATCGTACCCATCATATATACACTGTTTCCTTTGCTGTCTGTTGCTTCCCATACGGCGGGAGTTATCGCACTTTTGGCAGACTCGGAGCTTTCTTGTGAAGAAGAGGAAACCGGAGATTCTTCATTATCCGATTGTTCCCCGGATATTTCTTCATCCGCACTGCTTTCCTCATCGGAAACCGCAGAGCTTACGGAACTTTCGGCAGAGGGTTTATCTGATGATTGTTCATTATCCGTACTATTGCTGCATCCGGAAACAATCATTGCTGAGAAAATAACAGCTGCGGCAAAAGCGGATATTCTTTTGATTTTCATACATACACCTTCCGTTTTTATTGGTTTATACATTTAATATCCGGATATTAAACCGATACTGCACATGAACGGGAACTCCGCAGTATCCGTATCCGTTATCATATAGAATATAACATAATCGGAATTTTGTCAATTATACTATAAAAAATAAATGGACATTTTAACCCCTGCAATGTTATAATATTCCCGGATGCTATGAAAATAAAACGAACGGGAGAGGATAAAAATGGCACTTGTCGGAATAGTCGCCGGAGGAGTAGGTTCAAGAATGGGGGGCGATATGCCGAAGCAGTTCTTGGATCTGTGCGGAGAGCCTGTGATAATACATACAATAAGAAGATTTGCAATGCACGAGGATATAAGTGATATTATCGTAGGAATAAACCCGGATTGGTATGATTACATGAAAGAGCTTGCGGATAAATATTTTGACGCCGGTATTCATCTGACAAAGGGCGGAAGTGACAGAAACGGTACAATAACGAATATAATAAAATACGCCGAGGAAATTCTGGGGGCAGGGGAAGATGAAATTCTGATCACTCATGATGCCGTGCGGCCGTTTGTAAATCGGAAAATGATAGATGACAGTATAGCGGCAATGGAGTATTGTGAAATATGTACAGCCGCACTGCCTGCGACCGATACTATCGTTTTATCAAAGGATGCAAAAACCGTATCCGATTTTCCTCTCAGAGAAAATATGTTCAGGGTGCAGACTCCGCAAACCTTCAGACTCGGAAGCTTTATGAAAATGCTCGATTCTGTTTCACCTCAGGAGAGAGAAAAAATAACGGATGCCTGTAAGCTTTTTTATATGAACGGCAGGAAGGTTTATATAATTGAAGGTGCAGAAACAAACATAAAACTTACATATCCGAGCGATTTTGAGACGGCTAAGGTATTTATGCGGCACAATGCATAAAAGTTTGTGAGTTTTTTTGTAAAAACGGTCAGGAAAAAACTCCGATAAAATTATTGTAAAATTTTTCTTTTTATTGTACAATCAAGATATAAACAGAATTGGAAGGGTGTATATGTAATGTCTGACAGAAAATCAGTACGTTTTTTAAGCTCGTTGCTGGCAGTGTTTATTCTTTTGCCGGTCTTTGTTTTTGCACCTCTTACGGTGCAGGCTGCGTCGACCGTTGATATTTCGATTGACAGCGTCACAAGAAAATATAAGGAGGCAGCCAAATGGCTCGGTTATGTAAATGAACTGCGAGAGCAAAATAAGTTATCATCGCTTGTTATGGATGCCGATCTTATGGAGCTTGCCATGAAGCGTTCGGCCGAGCTTTCCGTTTATGTAGGAAATTCTAATCTTGACGGAACAAGTGTTATCGGCGGAAGTTATGCTGTTGAGTATTTTACGAATGCATACGGAAAAGCTATCAGTAAATCTTCCGTTGTATCCGAAAGCAACAAAACCGTAATGACTTCATCGCTCAGGTCGATAGGTATAGGATATGTAACAGGCAAGGGCAGCACCAATTATCTTGTTTTGCTTACGTCATCAAAAACTCCGAATAAAGTTGATGACTCGGTACTTACACAATCGAATGTCAAAATGGACCAGAAAACAAAATGCAGCACGGCATATCTTTCCGATCTGACATTGAGTCCTGCCACCGGAAGCAGCATAGAAAACGGCAGTGAGCTGTCTGTCAAATTTTTGGTTTCAAACGGAACCGGCACAAGCTCTACGGCTTATGTGACGGGAGACACCTATCTTACAACAACAAATTCGGCAATCATAAAGACGGTTAATCCGAACAGTATCGTTGCCCTTAAGCAAGGACAAGCTACGATAGGAATGCATTTTTCGTTAGCTCCGTCAATTTCTGCAAGTGCCGTATATACCGTTGTACCCGGAACAACGAGCAACTTTGTTGTAACGCCGATACCCAATCAGATATATACCGGAAGAGCAATAACTCCCGAAGTAACGGTTAAAACACCGGGCGGTGCAATCCTTAAGGTCGGAACGGATTATACATTAACATACAGTAATAACATAAATGTGGGAACTGCATCTGTTGTAGTCAATGGAATAGGAGCATATGCAGGTAAAAGCGAAACGGTTAAGTTTAATATTGTCAAGAACGAAAATGCTTTTTCAATAACCGTAAGTGCAAGCAAAGCTACTATGACACTCGGCGAAAGTATCTCGATACTTGCGACCCCCACAAACGGAAGTACACCTATAAAATACAAGTTTGATTATGCCGTAACAGGAACCTCATCGTATACTGTACTGCAAGCTGAGGGAACGGCAAATAAGGCTGCATTCAAGCCGACTAAAACAGGAAACTACACTGTCAGAGTAACCGCAAAGGACAATGCGGGAAAAACTGCGGTGTCTGATGTAAAAATCAGTGTCGGGGAGGCACTGAAATGTACGGCAAAATTAAGTTTGTCCTCGATTACTTTGGGTAATACCGTAAGCATAAGCGGTACTGCTTCCGGCGGTACCTCTCCGTATACCTACGAAATAGCAGTCAAAAAGCCCGGTTCTTCATCATATGCAACAATAAGTGCCAAAAGCTCATCAAGCTCTTGCACATATAAGCCTGATATTTCCGGTTCATATGAATTCCGTGTTAAAATAACGGATAAAGAAGGAGCTACAGCATCTGATACAAAGGTTCTTACCGTTAATGATGCGGCTCTGGTAAATAATTCGACTGTAAGTCCGTCAAGTGTTACGGCAGGAACAAAGGTAACACTTAAAGGAGCGGCATCCGGCGGAGCGGGTTCTTATAAGTATGCATTTTATTATAAGGAACCCTCAGCTTCAAATTGGATAACCATAGGCACGGCATACGGTTCCGCGACAAGTGCGTCATTCACCCCGGATAAGGCGGGAAATTATGGAGTAAAGATAGATGTCAAGGATAAGGCGGGAACAGTCAAATCTAAAACATTCACAGTTACTTCCACGGCAAAAACTCTTGTTAATAATTCAAAGATAAGTGCGACAAGTGTACAGAAAGGAACGTCCGTTACTCTTACGGCAGCTGCAAGCGGCGGATCCGGTTCATACCAATATGCGTATTACTATAAAGAACCCTCCTCGTCATCATGGGTTACCATCAAAGCTTTCAGTACAACAACATCAACGAAGTTTACTCCGAATAAAGTCGGCAGCTA
>CANQAJ010000151.1 GCA_947589365.1 uncultured Clostridia bacterium
AGAGCTTCTTCGTCAAACGGGGATTTAAGACCTGCTGTTTCTACCAGTTCAGTAAAGGTTTGAGTTCCGCCTTTTTTCACAAGACGCATATAACGCTCCCAGGCTTCATCATGACTTTTCTGCATGATATCCCAAAATTCAAGTGCAACAGTCTGTGCAAGACAGTAGTCGATATAGTAAAAAGGATTTTCATATATATGCATCTGCCTTTGCCAGCCCTTGCCCTCACCATAGAACGGTGAACCGTCAAGCTTCATCCACGGCATATATATACCGAGAAGTTTTCTCCATATATCATGTCGCTGTTCCGGTGTGATATCGGGATTTTCATACACGAGGTGCTGAAAATGGTCAACCATTGTGCCGTATGGGATAAAGGTTATTGCAGAGAAGAGGTGACTGTACTTGAATTTCATGCTGTCCTTACCGAAAAACTCATCACTTTTTCTCCAACCGAAAAATTCCATTGTCATGGAATGAATTTCACAGGCCTCAAGTGTGGGACTTATATTGGATGAGGGTACAATATTTCTTGAAGTATAGAAAGCAAATGCGTGACCTGCTTCGTGCGTTATAACCTCAACATCATCGGCTGTACCATTAAAATTCGAGAAAATAAAGGGTACTTTATAGTCTAACAGATTTGAGCAGTAGCCTCCGCCTGCTTTACCTTTTTTGCTGAGAACATCAAGAAGCTCGTCATTAAGCATAACATCTATAAATTCCGAGGTTTCCTCCGAAAGCTCATGATAAAGCTGCTTACCTGTTTCAAGTATGTCCTCTGCACTTCCCTGAGGAGTAGGATTACCGTCCTTGAATTTCAGAGCGGCATCTGCAAAGGAGAGGGGATATTCAAGTCCTGTCCTTTCAGCCTGCTCACGATACAGTCTGTCTGCAACAGGTACGATATATTTTACAACAGCCTTTCTGAATTTTTCTATATCCTGCGGCGTATAGCAGTTTCTTGTCATCTGAAGATAGCCAAGTTTTACAAAATTATCAAAACCCAGCTTTTTTGCCGCTTTTGTTCTGAGCTTTACCATCTTATCATATATTTCGTCAAGCTCCTTGCCGTGTTCGTTATAAAACTCACCCTCTGCAATCCATGCGGCTCTTCGTATTTCGTCGTCGGGAGATTGCTTGTAGGGCGTCATTTGAGATAGGGTACGTTTTTCACCGTCAAATTCAATCTGTGCGGATGCAATGAGCTTCTGATATGCGGTTTCAAGCTTATTTGTTTCCTGCACCTCCGGAATTATTTCGGGCGAAAAGGCTTTAAGCGACATCTCAGCATTTTTAAATAAAAGACTTCCGTATTTTTCCTCAAGCTCTTTTCTGAACTTATTTCTCACAAGAATTTTTGTAAAGCTCTGTTCAAGTTCAACAAAAAGGGGAGAGGTTTCGTCTATATACTCTACTTCCTTTTCGTAATACTCATCATTTGTATCAATACTGTTTCTTATATATGCAATGCTCATCATGGTATCAATATGAGAGCTTAATTTTTCCCATTCAAGAAATGCTTTGTCAGCAGCCTCAAAAGAGTCCGCATTCTCAAGCTCGTGTTTTATTCTATCGGTATCCGAGGCTGCCTGTTCGATAGCAGGGCGTTCATATTTCATTTCGGAAAATTTCATAGTATACACTCCTCGCACAATAATTACTCTACTATTCTACCCCAATTTCGTATAAAAATCAATCTGAAAAGGTCGTAAAACAAATAAAAAAACGGGCGGAGGATTTTGTCCTCCGCCGAAGTATAATTTTTTAATTTTTTCTTGCTCCGAGAATCCTGAGAATATACAGGAAAAGATTGATAAAGTCAAGATACAGGTCAAGAGCAACTATTATTGCACCCTTGGCAAGCAGAACGGAATCGCCTTGCATTGCACTGTAATATCTTTTAATTTTCTGAGTGTCATAAGCGGTAAAGCCTACAAATATGACTATACCGATAAGGCAAATCCCAAGATCCATCATGGGAACATTGAAGAACATAGCAATTACCGAGAAAAGGATAAGACCGAAAAGTCCGAATACAAGAACCGTTCCGAGACTGCTTAGATCCCTCTTTGTAATCATTCCGTATAAAGTCATTGCTCCGAATATACCTGCGGTTACGGCAAATGCAAAAACAGCAGTCATAACGTCAAACAGCACAAGGAGCGGACCTATCGTAATACCGTTCAACACGGAATACGCAAGGAAAATCGCCGTACAGGCAACAGGCGGGATCTTGGAAACAAAAAAACCGAGTACGAATACAAGAACCACTTCCGCAAGAAGTAAAAAGTAATACAAGCCGATATTGTTTTCCATAAAAATCATGACACGTACAGGGTCATTAACTATGGCAAGACAAATTCCGAAAGTGATAAGAAGACCGACGAACATCCATCCGAATACCTTTTTGGTATAATCAGCAAGTGAAACAGCCGGCTGATTATTTACATACGATGCCGGATTGTTCATTCCGCCGCCGAAACCGCCTCCGCCATTGTTATAGCCGTTATAGTATCCGTTCGGGTCACCGTTGTAGTATCCGTTCGGGTCATATGGGTTGTTATTCATACAAAAGCTTCCTTTCTTTTATATTGTTTGATTGTAGTATATTACTATTTTTCCGTTTTGTCAAGCAAATTAAACAGGATTTATTCAGGATTTATTCATATATTACGTAAAAAATTGCGGTTCGGTTGTAAGGTGCAGCACAATAAAAACGGTATGTGTTTAATTGTTCCTTCAAATAAAATATGCGTAAACACTCAGTTTCAGAACCGTTTATTTTTTTGTATTAAAACAAAAAATATTTACCCCGATAAATTCAATATCTCCGGGTTATTTAAAACGTCAGAAAAACGCTTATAATGCGGACTTGGAAATTTTTTCATATATCTGCCGTAAAGGACGGATTATAAATCTCTTTCGGATTATTGTCAATTTCAGATAAATACAATGGAGGTTTTTCATTAAATATGTAATATATAAAAACCTTTAAAAAAGAATTGACATTTATGTCTGAAAATTATATAATTAACATTGATGTGTTTTGTCAGTTTGTAAAGCAATTTAAACAAATTGACAGGATAAAGAATAATATTGGAGGATACCCTAATGAAACGAATTGGCAAACCGGTGTTCTTCATCATATTTTTTCTGATACTCTTTCTTGCGTATACATCGGTTTTCGGTATATACGGCGAGAACGGTGACTATACGTTGACGTATATCAAGGGTATTCAGGATATACGATGGGGCATCGACATCAAGGGAGGCGTCGAGGCGGTATTTGCACCCGAGAAGGGTGTGGAAGCAACAGATGACCAGATGAATGCTGTTAAATCTATTATTGATCTGCGTCTTGTGAATCAGAATATAACCGACTACGAAATTTATCCCGACTATTCAAACGACAGAATAACGGTGCGTTTTCCGTGGAAATCGGACGATACGGAATATGACCCGGGCGAGGCTATCAAGGAGCTTTCGTCAACGGCACAGCTTGTATTCCGCGGCGGTACGGAACAGGACGGAGAGGAAATACTCACCGGTAAAGATGTAAAGAATGCTTATGTAAGCAATATTCAGGGTTCAAACGGCACATATCAAAAGGTTGTAAGCCTTGAGTTTTCGGATGAAGGTAAGGAAAAGTTTGCCGAAGCAACCGAAAAATATCTTAATCAGCAGATCGGTATATGGATGGATGACACCTGTATATCCGCTCCGACAGTACAAAGTGTTATTTCGGACGGAAACTGTTACATAGACGGCGGTTCGGACGGTTTCACGACAGAGGATGCAACGGCACTTGCCAATAAAATAAATGCCGGTGCTCTTCCGTTCAATCTTTCGATAGAAAGCTATGGTACGATAAGCCCGTCCCTCGGAACCTATGCACTTACGGCTATGGCTTATGCCGCAGTAGCCGCACTCGCATTCATACTGCTGTTTATGTGCATAGTATACAGACTGCCCGGCTTTATAGCATTTATTGCACTTCTCGGACAGCTTGCAATTTCCGTTATGGCAGTGTCCGGTTATTTCCCGGTTTTCGCAAGCTTTACAATGACTATTCCGGGTATAGCAGGTATGATACTTTCTATTGGTCTTGGTGTTGATGCAAATATCATAACGGCAGAAAGAATAAAGGATGAACTTTGGACAGGAAAGACACTTGACGGATGTATTTCAAACGGTACAAAGGGAAGTCTTGCCGCAATCATAGACGGTAATATAACCATCATAATTGTCGCTGTTATCCTTATACTTGTATTCGGTCCTGCAAATATATTCTCCGCATTGTTCGGAGTTTCAACGACAGGTCTTATATATGCGTTCGGATATACTCTGCTTGTAGGTGTAATTGCTAACTTTATCATGGGTGTAGGTGCTTCAAGACTTATGCTCCGCTCTGTTTCGGGACTTAAATTCCTGAGAAATAAAAGATTGTATGGAGGTAAGAAGAAATCATGAGACAACGATTCCATATAGATTTCGTCAAGAACTCTAAAATCTTTTTCTGCATTTCACTTGGTATAATGCTCGTGTGCCTTGTGCTGAATATATTCGTAATACCAACCCGCATTGATATCCAGTTTACGGGAGGTACTATAGTAAAATACAGCTATAGCGGCAATCTTGATGAGAAGAAGGTTTCCGATGCCGCTCAGAAGGCAACCAAGGAAACAATATCCTTTACATTTTCGGAAAATCTTGCTTCATCCGATTCAAACAGTCATATGGTAGCACTTGAATTTACTAATTCAAAAGCAATCACTGTCGATGAGCAGGACGAGGTGACGGAAGCTCTTACAAAAGCTTTCCCGAAGAACAATTTTAAGGTTGAGGAGTCATCATCTGTTGATGCTTCTAAGGGTGCAAACTTCTTTTATAAATGTCTTGCGGCGGTTATACTCGCAGCAGTACTTATAATAGGATACATAGCAATAAGATTCAAGAAGATAGGCGGTCTTTCCGCCGGTGTTATGGCAATAGTTGCATTAGTCCATGACCTTATCATAGTGTATTTTGTATTTGCAATGTTTAATATGTCACTTGATGATAACTTCATTGCTGTTGTTCTTATGATTCTCGGTTATTCCGTAAACGATACTATAGTATTATATGACAGAATAAGAGAAAACAGACGCAAGATGGGTCCGAAAGCAACTACGGCGGAAGTGACAAACGCAAGTATTAACCAGTGTCTTACAAGAACGATCTGTACCAGTATCACCACAATCGCAGCTATCGGTTCGGTACTTGTGGTATCACTTATTTTCAATATTGATTCAATAATAAGCTTTGCTCTTCCGATGATGATAGGTCTTGTTTCCGGTTGTTATTCTTCAATATGCATAGCTACTCCGCTGTGGGTAATGTGGAAAAATCACAGCGATAAGAAAAAGGCTGAAAAGGAAAGCAAAAATAAAAAGGGAAGTAAAAAAGCAGCTAAAAATTCCGAAAAAAAGACGGAAAAAGCATAACACATTTTTGATGTCAGACAGCAATTTTCATAAGGAAGTTGCTGTCTGATATTATATGTAATATTTTGAAATACGATT
>CANQAJ010000152.1 GCA_947589365.1 uncultured Clostridia bacterium
AATGTTTTTGTAATGACTTTTCTCTTATATTCATTTTCTATTATCCTTTCATTTCATTATTCTTTAAGCAAAAATTCTGTACTTACCGCATCACTCGGCATTCGCCAGTCGCCCCTCGGTGAAAGCGTTACCGTACCGACTTTCGGGCCGTCCGGCAAGCACGAACGCTTGAACTGCTGAGCAAAAAACCGACGTATAAATGTATTGAGCCACTTTTTTATAGTTTCATCGTCATAAACACCGACAAATGCTGTCTTTGCAAGACGGTAAATTTTATCGGCAGTAAAGCCGAAACGAACAAAATAGTATAGGAAAAAGTCGTGCAGCTCATAGGGACCGACCAGATCTTCTGTTTTTTGTGCTATTTCTCCGTCTTTCGGCGGCAGAAGCTCCGGACTTACAGGGGTATCAAGTATATCAAGCAGTGCCTCTCTCAGCTTTCCCTCTGTATGGTCTGCCTCATATGATGTAAGGTGACGAACAAGCGTTTTCGGGATTGATGCATTTACGGCATACATAGACATATGGTCGCCGTTATAGGTTGCCCAGCCGAGTGCAAGCTCGGAAAGATCCCCCGTACCGATAACAAAACCTCCTGTTTTGTTTGCGATATCCATAAGCACCTGAGTACGCTCACGTGCCTGACCGTTTTCAAATGTAACATCAAGTTTATCCATGCTCTGTCCTATATCTTCAAAATGTTGAGTAACGGATTTTGATATATCAATATCCTTAAAGCTTACACCATAGCTTTCGGCAAGTATTTCCGCATTGCTCTTTGTACGCTTTGTTGTTCCGAAGCAGGGCATTGTTACAGCTATTATATCCTTTCTGTCACGACCGAGCATATCCGCTGCATGAACGGCAACTATAAGTGCAAGTGTGGAATCAAGTCCTCCCGAAAGACCGATAACGATACTTTTGGCATTCGTATGCTTAATTCTTGATGCAAGTCCCGTTGCCTGAATGGTGAGAATTTCTTCGCATCTTTGTTCAAGGTTTATTTTATTTTCGGGAACAAAGGGAGTTTTGCTTATATACCTGTCAAGCTTAAGTTTTTTTACAGGCATATCAAACTCAACGGAATATATATCACTGTTTCCGACAAATGTATTGGATCTTGCCCTTTCGCTTTCCATTTTTTGAAGGTCAGCATCGGCATAGGTAATTTCCGGTCTGAAGCGTTTGGATTCGGATAAGAGTGCCCCGTTTTCGCAGATAAGGTTATGTCCCGAAAATACAAGGTCGGTCGTACTTTCTCCTATTCCCGCACTTGCATAGGCATAAACTGAAAGAAGTCTTGCGGATTGTGACTTCACAAGCATACGGCGGTAATCAGCCTTTCCTATGACCTCATCGCTTGCCGAAAGATTGGCTATAACCGTAGCACCGCCCAATGCAAGCTTTCCCGAGGGCGGCTCAGCTGTCCAAAGATCCTCGCATATTTCCACGCCGAGCTTAAATTCAGGCATTGAGGAACATGAAAATATAACGTCCGGATCAATCTCCGCATCCTGTCCGCAAATTGATATTGTTTGTGACGACTGCTCTTTGAAGGGAGTAAAATGTCTGAGTTCATAAAATTCGGAATAGTTAGGTATATTTCTCTTCGGCACAAGACCTAAAATTTCTCCCTTGAATATAACGGCGGCACAGTTATAAAGTGCCGACCCTGCACGAACGGGAAGTCCGGCAAGGATAACGGCATTAAGCTTTTTTGTCTGTTCAAGAATATATCCGAGGGCATTCTCCGCCGCCGTAAGCAGGGAATTATGCAGAAATAAATCCGAACAGGTATATCCGGTTATGCAAAGCTCGGGAAAGACGATAAGTGAAGCTCCGTTTTTTGCAGCCTCCTTTGCACGGGAGCTTATAATTTCGGCATTATGCATACAATCCGCTACTTTGATCTCAGGTGATACACAGGCGATACGCAAAAATCCGTCCATCATAAAAAATTACCTCCACAGAAAAGTGTCTATGGAGGTATTATACACTATTTTTTATATTTTTACAATCAAATGAAAAAGTAAATTAAAAAACATATTATTCTCAATCAGGTCAGACTACATAGCAAAATTATCAGATTGTACGGCAGATGAAATATTCAATAATTCCGAATCGGCTGTTTTACTGTCCCCCTGCCTCTCGTAATGGGTAGCATAGCTCAGTCCCAGACCTATCATGTACCAGAAAATAAATACCCTGTATGAAAGATCCAAAAGGAGTGCGACCTCAAACATTGAATAGACACTATACGCTGCACAAAATGCAACTATAAGAACCAAAACACTGCCGTCCTGCCTGCATTTCTCTCTGTAATTAAAGACAGCCTTAAGAAAAGTTTTGGCAACCGTAATTGCAAGAACCATGAATATAGTAAAACCGACAAGACCAAAGCTTATTATGATGGTCAGCAGCCCGTTATGAAAATCATCATATTTTAAACCGCCAAGATATGTCTTTCCATATGAAACAATATTATCTTTACCAATTCCCATAACAGGGAATTTTTCAAAAAGTCCGAGTGCCTGTTTCCATATAACGAAACGTCCGCTGTCAATATTTTTGTTTTCATGTTTAAATGTAGTAGGTGAGGACGACCCGACATCATCAGTTATCTGAACAGAGCCGTTATCTGTTTTTATGCTGTTTGACATTTGCGTTTTAGATTCGCCGTTTGTGAGCATAAGGGAAACACAGCTTTGTGTAAATGAACGCATACAGAACAAAATCAGAATTGTAACAACACAAGCAAGTAATGTTGCGATAACTCTCAGTACAAAGGAAAGAAAATCAAACTTTCCGAAGCCTTTAAAAATACAATAAAACGCCAGAAATGAAAAATATACCATGATAAAAAGAAGTGATGCATTTGAATCGGACAGGAACAGGGATATCATATTTATAACAAGATATATTGTATAGAGGATTTTTGTTTTTCTTCCGAGCGTCCCGTCAGCCTTTTTCATTTTCCATAATATGTGTGTTGCAACTATCGCCATAACAGCATAAAACGCAAGCACATTGGCATTAACTATTATCCCGACAAAACGGTTTTCATAAATGGCAAAATCACGGTCAAACATATGCAGACCTTTAGGGAAAACAGCAAGGAGTACAAGACCGACAATCATCGCGAGTGTCGTCATCCCGGAAATAAAATCCAATAGAACAACCGCCTCATGCTTTCTATGCTCATGGTCATGGTCTGCATGAAGTCCGTAAAAAAAGAAAAAGCAAAGCGAAAGCCAATACAGCACATACAAATTTCCGGCTAAGTTTTCCCGGAAGTTTATAATGACTGTCAGAAGAGCAGCTCCCATAAAGAAGTACAGAATTTTCCTGTGGCGGATTTTTCTGAGATGCTGCCCCTTTATCAATTCCCTGCAAAACAAATATACAGACCATACCATTATTGCCCATGACAAGGGAGAAAAAAAATCATTTATTTGAAAAAACAAAGAGGAAAGAAAAACAAATCTGAAAGCAGTTGTGCTGTTAAAAAATCTACAAACAGCGTTCTGCCTTATTGTTTCCGTATTCACCTTATCCCTCCCGATATATTACCTTTAATCCGAATTATACAACAAATTTTCAATCAATTCAATTAAAAAAGGGTAATTGGTATTATTTTGTAGATATGCAAATAAAACGGGTCTATTGTAAATGTGATTTTAACAATATTACAAATTCGGATCGTAAAATTCAAAAAGCCGGGTAACTCTGACATTTCAGAAGATAAATAGTACTATTAGTATATTTATATATATTAATACAAATTGTATTTAAGCCTTAATGACTTACCGTCCGAATCGACCTTGGTATTAATATTTTCATCAAATAGTTTTAACGAATGTGATATGCGTCTGTGAAGCTTGTATTTCTACGCAGTTATATGCAAATTTTTGCTTGATTATTATGTATTTTTGAGTTAGAATAATAGTTGTGTGCCGCATAGGTATGCCGTACACAAACAGATAAATTTTATACCCGGAGGAATAATTTTGTCTACTAAAGAGCTTATTGAAAAAAGAAGAACCTTTGCCATTATATCCCACCCCGATGCAGGTAAGACTACGCTTACGGAAAAGCTTCTGCTCTACACCGGAACAATACAGCTTGCCGGCTCTGTAAAGGGTAAAAAAACGGATAAACACGCCGTATCGGATTGGATGGAAATTGAAAAGCAAAGAGGTATTTCCGTAACCTCATCTGTCATGCAGTTCAATTATAACGGCTTTTGCATTAATATAATTGATACCCCCGGTCATCAGGACTTTTCGGAGGATACCTACCGCACACTTATGGCCGCGGATTCGGCGGTTATGGTAATTGACGCATCAAAAGGTGTTGAGGCACAGACCCGAAAGCTTTTTAAGGTCTGTGTTATGAGAAATATACCTATTTTTACATTTATAAATAAAATGGACAGAGAAGCAAAGAGTCCCTATGAGCTTATGGAGGATATAGAGAATGTCCTCGGAATACATACCTGCCCCATGAACTGGCCCATAGGCTGCGGAATGGATTTCAAGGGTGTATATGATTTTTCTAAAAAGGAAATATTGGCATTTACCGCTAATAACGGGCAAAAAGAGGTTGAAATGGACGAGCTTACCATTGATTCCCCCGAGCTTGAGGAGAGGCTCGGAGAAACTCTTGCAAATACTCTCAGGGATGATATAGAACTGCTTGAGGGAGCGGGAGATGAATTTGACCTTGACGAGGTCAGGAACGGAAAGCTTACTCCCGTATTTTTCGGATCTGCTCTTACCAATTTTGGAGTTGAGCCATTTCTTGCACAATTTCTTGAAATGACAACTCCCCCGCTTCCACGAAAGACGGTAGAGGGAGAGGTTGATCCGTTTGACGAGAATTTTTCAGCGTTTGTATTCAAAATCCAGGCGAATATGAACAAGGCACACCGTGACCGTATAGCGTTTATGCGTATTTGTTCGGGAAAATATGACAGAACGATGGAAGTTTATCATGTTCAGGGCAACAAGAAGATGCGTCTTTCACAGCCGCAGCAGCTCATGGCTCAGGACAGGGAGGTAATAAATGAGGCGTATGCCGGGGATATTATCGGTGTATTTGATCCCGGTATTTTTTCAATAGGGGATACCGTATGTTCTCCGTCAAAAAAGGTAAAATTTGAGGGTATACCCACATTCGCCCCCGAACATTTTGCAAGGGTAAGGCTCAAGGATACCATGAAACGCAAGCAGTTTGTAAAGGGCATAACACAGATTGCACAGGAGGGTGCTATTCAGATATTTCAGGCTCTCGGCGGCGGAATGGAGGAAGTCATAGTCGGGGTTGTGGGTGTACTCCAGTTTGAGGTACTTGAATACCGTCTGAACAATGAATACAATGTTGACATCATTCTTGAAAATATGCCCTATGAGCTTATACGTTGGATAGATAATGACGACATAGACCCCAAAACGCTCAATCTTACAACAGACACACGGCGTATTCAGGATTTAAAGGGAAAACATCTTCTTCTTTTTACAAGCGAGTGGAATATTACATGGGCACT
>CANQAJ010000153.1 GCA_947589365.1 uncultured Clostridia bacterium
ATAATTTTCTTAAAATTGTTTTCAAAGGTTGAAAATTATGTTATAACAACCGCACGCCGTTAGCCGACTCCGCAAGCATCGTCGGACGGCTGAGCGAACGTTTGATAATTTTCTTAAAATTGTTTTCTAAGGTTGAAAATTATGTTATAACAACCGCACGCCGTTAGCCGACTCCGCAGGCGTCGTCGGACGGCTGAGCGAACGTTTGATAATTTTCTTAAAATTGTTTTCTAAGGTTGAAAATTATGTTATAACAACCGCACGCCGTTAGCCGACTCCGCAAGCGTCATCGGACGGCTGAGCGAACGTTTGATAATTTTCTTAAAATAGTTTTCAAAGGTAGAAAATTATGTTATAACAACCGCACGCCGTTAGCCGACTCCGCAGGCGTCGTCGGACGGCTGAGCGAACGTTTAATAATTTTCTTAAAATTGTTTTCAAAGGTTGAAAATTATGTTATAATAATCTCAGCAGGATAACAGCTCCTCAATAATTTCCTCATAAATATCCGACAGGTTGGCTCCCTCTACCGACTCTATAGGGTCGCCGTTTTTTAGAAATATAACACATGGAATGCTTTCCACCCCGTAGTGCAGAAGAATATCCGGGGATTGCTCCGCATCTACTGCATAAACCCTTATGCGGTCGGCGTATTTTTCGGCAATCTCATCCATTACAATTTCAATGGCTCTGCTTCCGGTATTCATATATTCGCAAAAATATACGAGTGCCATACCGGATTCCAGCCTTTCCTCAAAGTCATATGAATCTATCTGTATAATGTAATCATTCATTTTTTATCCCTCACAAATATTCTGATATCGGCTGTTGTTCTGTTCTTTGTATTGAGCCTTGCGGAATGGAAAAAATTGCCATCCTTATAAATACGGCATTTTTCGCCATGCAAAGATGATATCATAAAAACACGGTTTGTTTTATTTGTTTTTGAAACCGTTATCAATTGCCACTCTCAGTGCAACAGCAGCCTTGCCCACAAAAGGAAGAAGTCCCTGCCTGAATTTCAACGCATTGACTATCCCCATAACCATAAGCATTACATAAGCTACACTGATACCTATGGTAAGAAGCAAAACTACTATAATCTGCAGAGCCGGAACAACGGACAAAAACAGATAAATAAGAAAATCAATAAAATAAAGCAATACAAAAAAAGCAAAAAGAATCCCTCCCTGAAACGTATGAAAACGAAGGTCGGGATTGTTCTTCTCGACAGCAAAGTGTCCGATTACAAAAAGAACACCTATATATGAAATTGCCGATAAAAATCTGATATTTCCGTTACTCTCGTTCATATTGCACATCCGTTCTTGTGTATAGTATATAGTATATTCTATAATATCTGACTTAAAAATTCAAGTGGGATTTATATGAACAGCAGTAAAAGAATATAAAAGACATATTTTTCATATATATGTTGAGAAAGCTAACGAGGCACAGCCTCAAGAAAGGAATGAAGCAAAATGACAGGATATTATCCTGAAGGCAGACTTATCACCACAGCGGAAAATATATCCGCAATGCAATCCATGTCCTCATTGACGGATGCTTATCATGAAGGCAAAATACTTGAGGGCAGAGCTGTTGTATGCGATTCGGCGCATAATCTTATCGTTGACCTCGGAATAATGAAGGGAATAATCCCCAGAGAGGAGGGTGCTATCGGTATCAGAGAAGGAACTGTCAGAGATATCGCCGTTATATCAAGAGTAAACCGCCCGGTATGCTTTGTAATAACAGATTTTACCAAAAACGAATCGGGAAAAACCGTTGCGGTTCTTTCAAGAAGGCTTGCCCAGGAAAGATGTATGCATGAGTACGTTGAAAATCTTATGCCCGGGGACGTTATAGATGCAAAGATAACACATCTTGATTCCTTTGGTGCTTTTGCCGATATCGGCTGCGGTATTGTTTCTCTGCTCCCTATTGATTCAATTTCCGTATCAAGAATTGATCATCCGAGAGAACGTTTTAGCGTGGGTATGGAAATAAAGGCAATTGTCAAATCCTTTGAAAACGGAAGAATAAGCCTTACACATAAAGAGCTGCTCGGAACATGGGAAGAAAATGTCAGCCGTTTTGAAATCGGAGAGACCGTTGCCGGTATAATACGTTCTGTTGAGGATTACGGTGCATTTGTTGAGCTTGCTCCCAATCTTGCGGGTCTTGCCGAGATGAAGGATAATATCAAAGCCGGTCAACAGGCAAGCGTATATATTAAGAATATAATTCCCTCAAGAATGAAAATAAAGCTGATAATTATTGATACCTTCGATTATGAGTATCAGCCGGGAACACCCGAGTATTTCTTTCAAGGCAATCATATGGATAAATTCAGATATTCTCCCCCGTCATCGGACAAAATTATAGAAACGGATTTTTCCGCACTTCAAAGCTATGAACCTGTCCTCCTCGGAATTTAATACACGTTAGCAGAGTTACCCGACCTGTATATAATCGCTGCTGATTATATCCGGTCGGGTATATAAATTCTGTATATTTCCCAAAACAGTAACAAATTTGTAATAATATACACGAATATGAAATTTTCATATATAAAACTTGCAAAATTTATATTATTAAAAGCCTGAAATTATTGACAGATATTTCAAACAGTTATATAATATACGTGTATTAAATTATTTGAAAGGAAGTCCTTATAATGGAAAAGAAAAATATAGATTGGAAAAATTTGGATTTCAACTATATTAAAACCGATAAGCGTTATGTTTCTACCTATAAAGACGGAAAATGGGACGAAGGTGCTCTTATTGAGGATGACATGATAACCATGAGCGAATGTGCCTGCGTTCTGCAATATGCACAGACGATTTTTGAGGGACTTAAGGCATATACAACACAGGATAACAAAATAGTTGTATTCAGACCCGACCTTAATGCGGAAAGACTCGCAAATTCCTCAAAGAGAATGGAAATGCCTGTTTTTCCGGAGGACAGATTTATTGATGCGGTCGTTCAGACCGTCAAGGCAAATGCCGCATATGTTCCTCCCTACGGAACAGGTGCCACACTTTATCTCCGTCCTTATATGTTCGGAATTAATCCTGTTATCGGAGTTAAGCCTGCTGATGAATTTCAGTTCAGGGTGTTTGCAACACCGGTAGGACCTTATTTCAAGGGCGGCGTGAAGCCTCTTACTATTAAAGTCAGTGATTTTGACAGAGCGGCTCCGAACGGTACCGGCTTTATAAAGGCGGGACTCAATTATGCAATGAGCCTTCATGCTATCGTTACGGCTCACAATGAAGGGTTTGCGGAAAATATGTACCTCGACCCCAAAACAAGAACAAAGGTTGAGGAAACAGGCGGGGCTAATTTCCTGTTTGTTACAAAAGACAATAAGATTGTGACTCCCAAGTCAAACAGTATCCTCCCCTCCATCACAAGACGCTCTCTTATGACAGTTGCTAAGGATTACCTCGGCTATGAGGTTGAGGAACGTGAGGTTTATTTTGATGAACTCGGCGATTTTGTGGAATGCGGTCTTTGCGGTACTGCTGCCGTTATATCACCGGTAGGAAAAATAAATGACCACGGCAGAGAAATATGCTTCCCGAGCGGTATGGACGAAATGGGACCTGTCACAAAGAAACTTTATGATACTCTTACAGGTATTCAGATGGGCAAGCTTGAAGCTCCCGAGGGTTGGATAAAGGTAATAGAATAATCATATATTCACTATTTTCCGATTATCGTTACATATCTTTCCGTACACATTTTACCACAGACAATAACCTCTTCATGTTTATTGAGCTTTACATGAAGAGGTTTTTTTGTTGGCAAAAAATTTAAATCCGGAATAAAAAACGGACAACCGCTTGAAATGCCCGGCTGTCCGTTCCCATTGTAATTATTCCTCTGTCTTCTTTCCAAAGATATTGAATCTGAAAAGTTTAGATTCATCCTCGGGCTTCTGGCACTCGATATGTGCATTTGATATCTTTCCGCCTTCGATAAGCTTCGTAAGACCTATAAGCTGGCAAAGCTTACTTTTAAGATTAAGACGGTCGCCCTCGTCTGTTACGAGAAATACATCTCCCTCGCACTTGTCAATCTCCGCAAGAAACTCCTGCACTTCTACATCATGTAATTCTATTGTTGCCATAGTTAATCTCTCCTCAAAATATAATATACAGAATTTTATCTGCTGAGATTATTATAACACATCAGTTTCTTTTGTCAATATCTTACATTAAAAAAAACTTGAATTTTTTGTTAAATCTGTTAGAATATTTATGTTGATTTTTATGCAATATTAGCATTTTTATAACTTTTATGATATTATTTTTCCATCACTGATTTTTATACGACGTTTTGCTCTTTCCGCTATCGAATTATCATGTGTTATCATTATAACCGTCACACCCTCATCATTCAGGGATTTTATAATATCAATAACCTCTTTTCCCGATTTTTTATCGAGGCTTCCTGTCGGTTCATCAGCAAGAAGTATTTCGGGTTCCGAAGCTATCGCACGGGCAATTGCAACTCTTTGCTGCTGACCTCCCGAAAGCTCCGGCGGGAGGTGATTTTTTCTTGACGAAAGTCC
Organism: uncultured Clostridia bacterium; assembly: GCA_947589365.1. Lineage (GTDB taxonomy): Bacteria > Bacillota > Clostridia > Oscillospirales > Acutalibacteraceae > UBA1213. Next base: position 4,589 of record CANQAJ010000153.1, read on the forward strand.
TACCCTTTCAAGGGCATATTCCGCAGCATATCTCCGCTGCTTCTTACTTATTCCACGATATAAAAGCGGCAGTTCCGTATTTTCAATAGCACTGAGTGCAGGCACAAGGTTAAAGCTCTGAAAAATAAAGCCTATTACTCTGCTGCGTATATAGGTAAGCTGCTTTTCGTTTAGTGTTGAAATATCAATGCCGTTAAGACTGTATATTCCGTCTGTCGGTGTATCAAGACAGCCCAAAATGTTCATGAGTGTGGATTTTCCCGAGCCTGATTGTCCCACAATTGCAATAAACTCACCCTCATCTATATCTATATTTATTTTATTAAGTGCATGGACGACACCGCCTCTTGTTATATAATCTCTACTCAGATTTTTAAGAGAAATAATATTTTTCATATACAACTCCCCGTTATATTTTTATATATTATATTTTTTCCCATTATAAATATAATATACAAATCGGGTGCCGGCGGCGTGCCGGCGGCGTGCCGCCGCTGTCAATCCGTAATTAGTTTTCTCAGGCAAATTAATCTATGGCTCGACCATAAATTTACTCGATGAACAAGCGGCGTGCCGGTGCCGTGCCGGCACGGTCAATCCGTAATTAATTTACTCAGGTCAATTAATCTATGGCTCGACCATGAATTTACTTGATGAACAAGCGGCGTGCCGCCGCAATCAATCCGTAATTAGTTTTCTCAAGCAAATTAATCTATGGCTCGACCATAAATTTACTCGATGAATAAGTGATAAGTTTGTCATTTCTGTTTGCGGAGCGGCTCGCAAGAGCCACTCTCGACACTCTCTTACGCCTACCGACAGGCAAACTATAGTAAACGACATTTATAATTTCCTAAACGTGAAAATTAAACGAACATAAGGATTTCAACCAAAGATTAGGGAC
>CANQAJ010000154.1 GCA_947589365.1 uncultured Clostridia bacterium
AACGATTTCAGGCAACTATCGTCTGATTCCCGCCTTTTTTATTTTCTGCTTTCCGTTGAATTTCAGCATACTTTATGATATCATTGAAATGGATTATGAAGAAAGGAGAAATGCTTAATGGGAACTTATCTTAACCCCGGTAATAGCGGATTTGCTGAAATATTAAAAGGCGACTATCAGGATAAGACCGGTATGATTGGTTTGATAAACGAAAGAATAGGTACTCCGAACAAACTGATATGTATAAGCCGTCCCCGCCGTTTTGGCAAATCTTATGCAGCACAAATGTTGTGTGCCTATTATGATCACGCTTGTGATTCTCATTGCCTTTTTGATGATAAAGAAGTTGCTAAAACAGAATATTATGGAGACTGTATCAATAAGTTTAATATTATTTATTTGGATATGACTAACTTACTTGGAAAAGTAACACCGGAATCGCTTATCAGCTTTATTGAAAAAAGCGTTACCGAAGAACTGCTTGCAGAGTACCCAAAATTAAAAAGAGGCTTAACCTTTGATCAAACATTGATAAACACTGTAGAATCGGGAAATCCAAAATTTATCATGATAATTGACGAATGGGATGCACCGATAAGAGAAACCCCTCAAATTACCAAAGAGTATCTGCTGTTTTTGAGAATGCTTTTCAAGAGCAGTAATACGACATCAAAGATATTTGCCGCAGCCTATATGACGGGTATTTTGCCAATCAAAAAAGATAAGGGGCAATCGGCAGTATCGGATTTTGACGAATTTACGGTTCTTGAACCGGGAGAATACTCGGAATATATTGGATTTACCGAAAACGAAGTCAGAGATTTATGTGACAGATATAATATGAGTTTTGAAAAGGCAAAACAATGGTATGATGGTTATACTTTTTCTGAAACACAGTCTATTTATAATCCCTACTCGATTATGAAGGCAATGCAGAAGCGAGTATATCGTTCTTACTGGCAGCAAACTTCCGCTGCTGAAAATCTTGAAACGCTTATCAATATCAATAAAGACGGATTACAAGAGGATATATTAAAGCTGATTGCCGGTGAGCAAATCGTTGTCAATACCGGCAGATTTAAGAATGACTTTGCCACTTTTACATCCAAAGACGATGTGCTGACTCTGCTGATACATTTAGGATATCTTGTTTATAATTCTAAAACAAGACGAGTACGAATCCCGAATGAAGAGGTCAGATTTGAATTTGACGATTTGTTGCAGAATGCACAGCATACAGGGTTAGCAAGGCTGGTTCAAAATTCCGAAAAGCTGTTGCAGGATACATTGAACGGAAATGAAAGCGAAGTAGTCAATGCCATTGTTCGAGTGCGTAACACAAATTATGCCCCTATGTTCTACAATAACGAGCAGGCACTCCGTTATGTTATCAAGTTTGCGTATATCGTATGTATTGATTACTATCTGAAAGTTGAGGAACTCCCCACAGGACACGGCATTGCAGATGTTGTCTTTCTCCCGAAGCGTGATACTTCTCTTCCGGCAATGATAGTAGAACTCAAGTGGAGTCAAACGGCAGAAGGTGCAATTAAGCAAATCAAAGAAAAAGACTATCCGAGTCTTATCAGTGAATATACAGGTGATATACTGTTGGTGGGTATTAACTATGACGAAGATACAAAAAAACATTCCTGCAAAATAGAAAAAATCAAAATGTAAGCAGCATGATAAACCTACAAAATGTGCTATGAAATTATCAATATTATTCAACACAATTTTAACGAACGATTTCAGGCAACTATCGTCTGATTCCCGCCTTTTTTATTTTCTGCTTTCCGTTGAATTTCAGCATACTTTATGATATCATTGAAATGGATTATGAAGAAAGGAGAAATGCTTAATGGGAACTTATCTTAACCCCGGTAATAGCGGATTTGCTGAAATATTAAAAGGCGACTATCAGGATAAGACCGGTATGATTGGTTTGATAAACGAAAGAATAGGTACTCCGAACAAACTGATATGTATAAGCCGTCCCCGCCGTTTTGGCAAATCTTATGCAGCACAAATGTTGTGTGCCTATTATGATCACGCTTGTGATTCTCATTGCCTTTTTGATGATAAAGAAGTTGCTAAAACAGAATATTATGGAGACTGTATCAATAAGTTTAATATTATTTATTTGGATATGACTAACTTACTTGGAAAAGTAACACCGGAATCGCTTATCAGCTTTATTGAAAAAAGCGTTACCGAAGAACTGCTTGCAGAGTACCCAAAATTAAAAAGAGGCTTAACCTTTGATCAAACATTGATAAACACTGTAGAATCGGGAAATCCAAAATTTATCATGATAATTGACGAATGGGATGCACCGATAAGAGAAACCCCTCAAATTACCAAAGAGTATCTGCTGTTTTTGAGAATGCTTTTCAAGAGCAGTAATACGACATCAAAGATATTTGCCGCAGCCTATATGACGGGTATTTTGCCAATCAAAAAGGATAAGGGGCAATCGGCAGTATCGGATTTTAAAGAGTTTACCGCTACAAAACCCTATATGTTTGCAAAATATTTTGGATTTACGGAAGATGAAGTTAAAAAAATTTGCAGTGAATATGACATGGATTTTGATGAAGCAAAGAAATGGTACGATGGCTATTCCTTTGCCGGGACTGAATCAATATATAATCCATATTCCGTTATGATGGCAATGACTATGGGTGAATATGAATCATATTGGAAACAAACATCCGTTGCGGAAAATCTTGTGACTTATATTAATATGAACTTTGAAAATCTCCAGTCGGATATTCTTAAGCTGATTGCAGGGGAGCAGCTGAAAGTTAATGTTACAAATTTTCAAAATGATTTTCAGACTTTTAAATCAAAAGACGATGTACTGACACTTCTGATCCATCTTGGCTATCTTGCTTATGACAGCAAGGAAAAACGTGTAAGAATTCCGAATGAAGAAGTCCGTCTTGAATTTGATGGATTGCTGCAAAATGCAGAGCATACGAAATTAGCAAAGCTGATATCGGATTCTGAAAAACTCCTGCGGGACACCCTTAACGGAAATGAAAGCGAAGTAGTCAATGCCATTGTGCGTGTAAGAAATACTAATTATGCTCCGATGTTTTATAACAACGAGCAGGCACTCCGATATGTTATCAAGTTTGCGTATATCGTATGTATTGATTACTATCTGAAAGTTGAGGAACTCCCCACAGGACACGGCATTGCAGATGTTGTCTTTCTCCCGAAGCGTGATACTTCTCTTCCGGCAATGATAGTAGAACTCAAGTGGAGTCAAACGGCAGAAGGTGCAATTAAGCAAATCAAAGAAAAAGACTATCCGAGTCTTATCAGTGAATATACAGGTGATATACTGTTGGTGGGTATTAACTATGACGAAGATACAAAAAAACATTCCTGCAAAATAGAAAAAATCAAAATGTAAGCAGCATGATAAACCTACAAAATGTGCTATGAAATTATCAATATTATTCAACACAATTTTAACGAACGATTTCAGGCAACTATCGTCTGATTCCCGCCTTTTTTATTTTCTGCTTTCCGTTGAATTTCAGCATACTTTATGATATCATTGAAATGGATTATGAAGAAAGGAGAAATGCTTAATGGGAACTTATCTTAACCCCGGTAATAGCGGATTTGCTGAAATATTGAATGGCAATTATCAAGATAAAACAGGCATGATTGCCTTGATAAACGATAGAATTAATACTCCGAATAGACTTATATGCATAAGTCGTCCCCGTCGTTTTGGTAAATCGTATGCTGCACAAATGCTGTGTGCCTATTATGACCACACCTGCAAGTCCGAAAGTTTATTTGATGATAAAAAGATAAGCAATTCTGTTTCGTATAAAGACCATTGTAATCAATACAATGTTATATATCTTGATATGTCAAATCTGCTTGGAAAAGTAAAGCCGGAATTACTTATTCCATTCATAGAAGAAAATGTCACAGAGGAATTACTGTCTGAGTATCCGTCATTAAAAAAAGGTTCAACGTTTGATCAGACATTGATAAACACTGTAGAATTAGAGAAACCTAAATTTATAATGATAATTGATGAATGGGACGCACCAATCAGGGAAACTCCCCAAATTACCAAAGAATATTTACTGTTTTTAAGAATGCTTTTCAAGAGCAGCGGAACAACATCAAAAATTTTTGCAGCAGCGTATATGACAGGGATTTTGCCGATAAAAAAAGACGGATCGGAATCGGCAATTTCTGATTTCAGAGAGTTTACAATTCTTCAGCCGGGACCTTTTGCCAAATATACAGGTTTTACCGAAACTGAGGTAAAGGGCTTATGTGAACAATATGGCATGAGCTTTGAGCAGGCAAAGCAATGGTATGATGGTTATGACTTTAAGAGGAGCGAGCCTATTTATAATCCGTATTCTGTAATGATGGCAATGCAGATGGAAGAATACAGGTCATATTGGAGAAAGACATCAACTGCTGAATCACTGAAAACCTATGTCGGAATGAACATGGACGATTTGCAGAATAAGATATTGAGACTTATAGCAGGAGAGCCTGTCGAGGTTTATACTGATGACTTTGAGAATGACTTTGAAACGTTCAATTCAAGTGATGATGTTTTGACGCTGATGATTCATTTAGGCTATTTGGTTTATGATTCTGAAACTTCACAGGCTCGTATCCCTAATGAAGAACTGCGTATTGAATTTAAGAGACTGCTGAATCGACCGACCAACAAGCGACTGAGTGAATTGGTGTGCGATTCCGAAAAGCTGTTGCAGGATACATTGAACGGAAATGAAAGCGAAGTAGTCAATGCCATTGTGCGTGTAAGAAATACTAATTATGCTCCGATGTTTTATAACAACGAGCAGGCACTCCGATATGTTATCAAGTTTGCGTATATCGTATGTATTGATTACTATCTGAAAGTTGAGGAACTCCCCACAGGACACGGCATTGCAGATGTTGTCTTTCTCCCGAAGCGTGATACTTCTCTTCCGGCAATGATAGTAGAACTCAAGTGGAGTCAAACGGCAGAAGGTGCAATTAAGCAAATCAAAGAAAAAGACTATCCGAGTCTTATCAGTGAATATACAGGTGATATACTGTTGGTGGGTATTAACTATGACGAAGATACAAAAAAACATTCCTGCAAAATAGAAAAAGTCAAAATGTAATCGGCATGATAAACCTACAACCCTCATTTGAAGCGGAGTTGTGATAAGTGAGATGTTACACTCTTGATTTCAACGTCTTTTACATACCGAATGAGAGGATCGCCTTTAATGAAACCGTTTTCGCCTGTGCCAAGGTCACCATCCTCAAGGGCTAAAAGAGATGGGAATTGATATTATAGAATAACTAAGAAAGACAAAGGTGATGTACTGATTATGAAAATACAAGAATTCAGGGATAAACTTAAACAGTGTAATCGGGAGGATGTAGAAAAAATCGCTTCGGAACTGTATAAATTGTTGCCTAAGAGCAAGAAAGA
>CANQAJ010000155.1 GCA_947589365.1 uncultured Clostridia bacterium
CTGAGAAAACCGAAGATAAGGCTGTTGCAGAAGTCAAGACTGAGAAAACCGAAGATAAGGCTGTTGCAGAGGTCAAGACTGAGAAAACCGAAGATAAGGCTGTTGCAGAAATCAAGGCTGAGAAAACCGAAGATAAGGCTGTTGCAGAAGTCAAGACTGAGGAAACAGAAGATAAAGCTGTTGCAGAGGTCAGGACTGAGGAAACAGAAGATAAGGCTGTTGACAAAGAAGTAAAAGCGGAGGCTTCCGAGGACAAGACTGTTGACGGAAAAATAGCGGAAGAAACTATAAAAGATACTCATTCCGATGAGAAAATCAAACATACGGAAAATGATAATGTTTCCGAAAATATTAATCATACATCAAAAGATAAAACAGAGGCGGCTGTTATGTCAGAATTTGAAAAAACGGATAACGAAACGGAAAGAACCTCAACAATAAATACAGAGGAAAAAGAAAATACAAATACCGGGAAAGGTACACCTGAGTTTATATTCGAGCGTGATACCGGTATTATATTTGAAAAGGCAATTTCACCCGCAAATACTTTTACCGCAAACATAACTCCCCTTACCTCCATTCCCAAGCTTGAAAGCGTTAATGCAAATGATTACAACAAGCAGGCAGAGGAACTGCGTAAGCAATCGGTTGTAAGCTTCAACCGTCAGCCGGAGCCGCAGCCCGAACCCATCCAAACTCCTGCGGCTGAGGAACCGGACTCATACTACCCGGACAATGAAGATGATACACTCGATCCGTTCGCTCCCGGAAGCGGAGAGATGACCCTTAAGGAAATAGACAAAAAAACCGCCCCCAAGTTAAGGGACAGAATAAAAAAATCCTTCGGCAAAATATTCTCTGCCGGGGAAGATGAAAAGTAAGGTGATAAAATGAGTGATATTCTTATAAAGAACGCACATATCATTGATCCCGAAAATTCCGTAAATGAAATAGGGGATATATTTATAAAGAACGGTAAATTTGCCCCGCCCGAGTCTGCGGATGATAATACGCAAATTATTGACGCCTCAGGTCTTATTGCCGCTCCGGGACTTGTAGATCTTCATGTGCATCTGCGTGATCCCGGTCAGACGGATAAAGAGGATATATTAACCGGGTGCAGAGCTGCCGCAGCAGGCGGTGTGACAAGTCTTCTTGCAATGCCCAATACTGCACCGGCTGTAGATACACCCGAAACGGTAAGATATATTCTTGACAAGGCGGTCGGTGCCGACGCACACGTTTATGTTGTCGGTGCAATCACAAAAGGTCTTGAAAGCCATGAACCTACCGATATTGACGGTCTTTACCGTGCCGGTATATCAGCACTTTCCGATGACGGCAGACCTGTGGAAAATACCGTAATGATGGCAGATGCAATGAAGAAAGCCGCAAAGCTGGGCATACCCGTAACCGCACACTGCGAAGACCCCTATCTTGCCGGAGGTAAGATAAACGAAGGTGAAATATCGGAAAAACTCGGAGTCAGAGGTATGCCGCGTGCCGCCGAAGATACAGGCACGGCAAGAGAGCTTGCTCTTGCCGCCGCATATGACGTACCGATACATATATGCCATGTCAGCACATATACGTCCGCAAATATGATAAGAGATGCCAAACGTGCAGGAGTAAAGGTAACGGCGGAAACCGCTCCGCATTATATTATGCTTACCGAAAATGAACTGTTGAAAAAAGATGCGGATTACCGTATGAATCCGCCGCTGCGTACCGAACGTGACAGACTTGCCATGATTGAAGCACTTTGTGACGGTACAATAGATGCGATCGCAACCGATCATGCCCCGCATACACCTGCGGAAAAATCGGATTTTATTTCAGCACCCAACGGTTCAATCGGAATGGAAACATCCTTTGCAGCAGCATATACCGTGCTTGTTAAGGGCGGCTTCATGAGCGAGGATGAACTCATAGGGAAAATGTCCTGCAACCCCGCAAAAATACTCGGAATAGAAGCCGGCTCAATTACTGTTGGCAAAACCGCCGATCTTATGCTGTATAAACATGAAGAATGGACTGTGGATCCCGATAAACTCCACGGAAAATCCAAAAATACCCCCTTCAAGGGACTCACACTTTCCGCAAGAGTAAAGCTTACTGTCTGCGGAGGGAAAATTGTGTTCAGCGAAATTTAACATACATAATGGAGGAAAACAAAATGTCATTTGACAGACTTATTCTAAAAATAAAAGAAAAAAATAATCCTACCGTGGCAGGACTTGATCCGAAGCTCGATTATATACCTGAATATATCAAGGAGGAAGCATACAGGCAGTACGGAAAAACACTTGAGGGTGCCGCCGAAGCATTGTTACAGTTCAATAAAGGACTTATAGACGCACTATGCGATATAGTTCCGGCAGTAAAGCCTCAGGCCGCCTATTATGAGATGTACGGCTGGCAGGGTGTGCGTACACTTACGGAAACAATAGCATACGCAAAGGAAAAGGGTATGTTTGTAATAACGGACGGCAAGCGTAATGATATAGGAGCAACCATGCAGGCATATTCCGCCGCTCATATCGGTCAAACAGATATTGAAGACGTAAAGACAGAAGCCTTCGGTGCAGATGCTCTTACCGTAAACGGATACCTCGGAACGGACGGTATAAAACCTTTGCTTGAAATATGCAAGGCAGAAGATAAAGGAATTTTTGTGCTTGTTAAAACCTCTAACCCGTCTTCGGGGGAATTGCAGGACAGAAAGCTTGATGATGGTCTGAGCGTATATCACACAATGGGGAATATGTGTGAAAACTGGGGTAGGGACACAGAAGGAAAAACAGGCTATTCGGCTGTAGGTGCCGTTGTGGGTGCAACATATCCCGAACAGCTCGGCGAACTCAGAAAGGCTCTCCCCCACACATTCTTCCTTGTTCCCGGTTACGGTGCACAGGGAGGCGGAGCAAAAGATGTTGCTCCTGCATTTGATAAAAACGGCACAGGTGCAATAATAAACTCCTCAAGGGGTATTATGTGTGCATGGAAAAAAGAAAACTGTGACCCGAAAGAATACGCTCATGCCGCAAGAAGAGAGGCTATCCGAATGAGGGATGAAATTATTTCCTGTATAGACTGACTCTGACACACTGACGCAAGGAGGTATAAGGTTATGCCGAGAACAGCGATAGCCACGGATACCAACAGCGGTATAACAAAGGAAGAGGCAGATTCATTGGGAATATTTCTCCTCCCTATGTCCTTTACGGTTAATGATAAGGATTATAAGGAAGGGATTGATATTTCTCAAGAGGATTTTTATAATATGATAGAACGTCCGAATGTAAAGGTTTCAACAACCCAGCCGGCTCCCGGGGAAATATCCCGGCTTTGGGATGAGGCTCTTGAAAACTATGATGAGGTAGTTTATATTCCCATGTCATCGGGGCTAAGCAGTTCTTGTCAGACTGCTGTCACGCTTTCCCATACTGATGAATATAACGGCAGGGTATTCACTGTAGATAACAGAAGAATATCGGTTACACAATATCAGTCCGTAATTGATGCCAAGGCTATGGCTGATAACGGAATGAGTGCAAGATACATACACGAAAAGCTTGAAAAGGATGCGGCGGAATCAAGCATCTATATAATGGTAAATGACCTGACCTTTCTCAAAAGAGGTGGAAGAATAACTGCGGCAGGTGCACTTATCGCAAGTGTTATGAACCTTAAGCCTGTTTTGCAGATACAGGGGGATAAGCTTGACGCGTATTCAAAATGCCGTGGGACAGTCGCTGCAAAAAAATCAATGATAAATGCAATGGAAAATGACCTTTCGGGAAGATTTGCAAAATATTGTAAGCATAAACGCATGACTCTGCATATTGCTTATTCCGATATGACGCTTTCCGAGGTGGAAAGCTGGAAAAATGAGGTGAGCGAAGCTTTTCCGGGATATAATATACATATTGCCCCTCTTTCACTAAGCATAGGCTGTCATATAGGTCCCGGGTCACTTGCGTTAGCCTGTTCAAAAATCACGTACTGAAGCAGAAGTGAGATACTGAGAATTACCAGAATATACATAAGCAGTGGAACACATAACACTGCCGTATCAACGTGAACGAATATTCCTCGGGCGAACGCAGCCAATGATCAACGGGGATATCCGGAAAGAGAATAAAGAAAATCAAAAACATCAAGGGACTGTCCGATAAACATACAAAGCTTATCGGACAGTCCCTGAATTATATCAGTTATCTGACTGAGATTACTCATTCTTTATTTTTTCAATACTATAACCTGATTTTATAATCAGCTTCAGCGTTTTAGTGCTGTATTGCGGTCACGACATTTTCTGCTTTTGAGCAGACGTTACACGGCAAGGGCATAGGGGTTATTTTCATCCCGCTGTTTTTTACGGCACCTTATGTCCGGACCTCGTCAAATCTTTACGCTGTACATTATGGATATCCCGGTTATTTTATGCTCTCGAATCAAGATATACGAGATACTCATCAAGCGTCATATTCATTGAACGCATACGCACTGCATTTTCCTTTCCGACATACCGAAAATGCGTCGGGTCAAATTCAAACCCCGTACTGCTTTCCTTATCCGGCGGATACCTCAATATAAACCCATACTTAATGCAATTCTTATAAAGCCAAAGATATTCATCACTTTCGGGAAAAGTGTCATCATCCGACGAACCGAATTTTACACAAAGACCACTCTGATATTCCGAGTGTTCCTCCATCGGGACAGTCTTTTCAGCTTCGTCCATTGCTCTTGCTTCCCCATAGCCTTCGCGTGCCATAAGGCGTCTTACCTCATCCATATACAATTCGTGCTGAACCTCGGGGGATACATATCCTCCGCTTATTTTAAGTGTTATTCCATCCTCGCCTGCCGCATCAATCATTTCTTTGAGAGAGGAAACAATACACTTGTCAAATTGAAATTCGTCATATGAAACAAGATTCATCTTAAAATCGGACGGAAGCGGATTATCGGGGGAAATCAAAAGCAGGAGCTTGCTTTCATCGTCATCATCATCCGCCTTACTGACATTCTGAAAGGAATTTTCTCCGGAAACATTCCCGAACATAGATTGGTAGCTGTTAATGCCTATGATAAGCACAACAACAATTATTCCTATTATAAGTATCGGCAATATAACCATTGCTCTCTTAAGCCCGGTAAGATCCTTTTCATTCATAGAAAAATCATAGTTCTGTTTTTTACTCTGTTTTTTTGTTCTTCCTCTTCCCTGTTTTTTCCCAAGGGTAGATTTAACAGTAATGATCTCATCCTTTTTCATTCACTCACCGCCTTATCCCGAGCCTAAAACAATTAACCTGAACAACGGCAGCTTCAATTTAAGAAGCAAAATGACAATCCTATAACTACTCACCAAAAGACAATTCATGGTCGAGCCAAAGATTCTTTGACCTGTGTAAATTAGTTACGGATTGACTGTGCCGGCACGGCACCG
>CANQAJ010000156.1 GCA_947589365.1 uncultured Clostridia bacterium
GCAAATGCAATATCATATTGTTCACGAAGTGCTTTTTCGTCAAATAATTCCGATAACATAGTCTCAACCTCCCTTTTATAAGTATTAATAAAACCGACAAGATACCCCTTTTTAAGACATAGCCTTATCGTTTCCCTGATGCATTCCAATTTGCTGCCATAAAGCTTTCTTTGCTCGTCATATACCTTGCTGAAACCTATATACTGTCCGTAAATTGTTTCCGTACCCGGCTCTACAAAAACCTTGACCCTTATATCAAGCGGTGCTGTACCGTCAAAATAGGTCTGATTAAGTGTTACCTCCTCCGGCACATCCTTCCCGCCCGTATATACAACATAAAATTCAGGTTTCGGAAGATGTACCCTTTTAGAAATATGCTCGCTCTGCTTCGTTGCCTTAAGATAACGGCGATATGTTTCCGTTATATAAAAAAGCATACGCAAAGTTATATTTTCCGTCCATTTACTTTGTGCTTCGACCAGAAGTATATATCTCGACTTTTCCCCATCATTTACAATAAAACCCAAATCATTATATATGTCATTGATAAACACAGTTTGCAAAGTCTCAAGCTGTATATCGTCAACGGTAGTTTTACTGTCTTCAGGATGCAGTTCTCTATACAATTCAAGAATATTTTCCGGTTGGCTGAACAGTCGTGAAAACACGCTGTCTTTTGTTTTATACCTCGTTGTTCTGTCATCCTCTAATTCCGCACCGGTCATTGGAATCACCTCATCTCTTAATTATATTATATAATCCAAACCCTTTTATGTCAATTACTTTCCATAAATCAAAGACAGTTAATGCATAGCAAATTCCGGGTATTATTAACTATGATTCAACAGCCCCAACACTTAACAATGTTGAGGCTGTTTCATTTTTATCAATTCGAGTTCTATGTTGAAATGTGCATATTATCAAAAATCACAATGCCACAGTCAATAGTCATATTTCCGTTAAACAGGAGCAAACACTGACTACACACCGCCTTATTTCAAAACACTGAGAAGTACACCGGCTGCAACTGCCGAGCCTATAACTCCGGCAACGTTCGGTCCCATAGCGTGCATAAGAAGGAAGTTTCCGGGATTTTCCTCCTGTCCTACTTTCTGAGAAATACGTGCTGCCATAGGCACTGCCGATACACCCGCAGAACCGATAAGCGGATTTACCTTTCCTCCGGTTGCTTTGTACATAATCTTTCCGAAAAGCACACCACAGGCTGTTGCAAGACAGAATGCAAACAAACCGAGTCCTACTATTCCAAGAGTCTGCCATGAGAGAAATACCTGACCCGAAGCGGTGGCACCGACTGTGACACCGAGGAATATCGTTATAATATTCATAAGCTCATTCTGAGCAGTTTTGGAAATTCTTTCAACAACACCGCTTTCCCTGAAGAGGTTGCCGAGCATAAGCATACCTACAAGCGGAGCCGCATCCGGAAGAAGTATTGCTACTATAACGACAACTATAATCGGGAAAAGAACTCTTTCAAGCTTTGACACAGGTCTGAGCTGTCCCATAACAACAGAACGTTCCTTTTTTGTTGTCAGAAGCCTCATGATAGGCGGCTGAATTATAGGCACAAGTGCCATATACGAATATGCCGCAACCGCAATCGGTCCCAAAAGCTGCGGGGCAAGTGCAGTAGTAACATAAATAGCTGTCGGACCGTCAGCACCTCCTATGATTGCAATAGAGCCTGCCTCCTGAGGTGTAAAAATTCCCAAGGCAGTTGCTATTATAAAAGTAAGGAAAATACCTATCTGAGCCGCAGCACCAAGAATAAAGCTCTTCGGATTAGCTATAAGCGGACCGAAATCCGTCATGCAGCCTATGCCGAGGAATATAAGCGGAGGGTATATACCGAGCTTGACACCCTGATACAGATAATAGAACAAACCGCCGTTTTGTGTGTAGTTATAGTAGGTTTGTCCATTCAATATCGTTGTAGTATATGACGCGGGGTCTACACCCTTTTCAATCAACTGTGCTTCGGTCAGCATCTGAGTTTCGGGCATACCCATTATAGCGGGATACAAATTTACAAGACACATACCGAATGCAATCGGCAAAAGCAAAAGAGGCTCAAACTGTTTCTTTATTGCCAAATACATAAGTGCAAAAGATATAAGCACCATGACATAGTTTTCCCATGACAGCTTGCTGAGTCCCGATTCGTTTATCAGGGTACATATTATCTGCCATAGCTGCTGTAATATTTCCATTTCTTAGCTTCCTTTCGGTAAATTATCGGATTTTCAGAACGGTCGTGTATTATCCAAAACGCCTGCCCTTGACCATGCCGATCGTGTGTTCCTTGATTTTCTTACGCTCTTCACCCTATGCGGCTTTTCACCGCAGACAGCATCTACAGCCGCAGCAATAACCGCTATAATTTCATCAGGTATTGCACCATCATCGTCAATCTCTGCTTCTTCCGCTTTGGTCACGACTGCCGCCGGTTCCGGACGTGATGGCTCTTCTGTCATTGTTTTGTTTTTCTTTCCTCTATTCTGGATAGATGTTATAATCTTGCCGTACAGTGTCACTATGACGATAAGCAAAATCAGTACAACAAAAACAACGACAAATCCCGCAAGTAGCAAAATAAACGCTTGCGTCATATCATTCATATTGTTTTCCTGCCTTTCCTTTTATAGGTAAATTTCGTCAGCTGAAATCATACATACAATATTATAACTTAATTTTTTATATTTTTCAATCTGTAAATCGCATTTTTTTGTAAAAAACAGAACAGACAATGATGACAGCCGTAAAATATATTGCTATTTTCGCTGCCGTATGTTACAATGGGATAAAAGGTTGAGATCGGAGAGTGATTATTTTATTCGCATAGAAAAATATATTTAAAAAACAGAAGACCTACACATTCAAAGAAATTACTTATACGATAAGGTAAGCTTGCACAGACGGCGAGGAAAGGCGGTCTGTGAACAAATCTTATCTTAAAAAACAAAAGCTATTGTCAGTAATACCCCTGCACCGATTGTGAAGATAAGCAAGTATGAAGCTGATACGGTCAGACTCAGGGTAGGAAGCAGGGCTGAAAAGTTGAGATAAGGCAATGAGGTTATTTATACAATAATTCTTCAACGGACGTTTATATAAAATAATCCGATACAATTATACCTTCATATCAGGATTGTTTGTATTTAATATGCTTGACTAATTAGCTAAATAGAATTATAATTTACAATGTAATGATTTTACAGGAGGAGAATAATTTGATGAAAAACTACAACATTACCCTGCTAAAGGGTGACGGTATCGGTCCGGAGATAGTAAATGAGGCTGTCAAGGTACTTAATGTAACAGCGGAAAAATACGGATTTGAGGTAAAGTATGAGGAAGCACTTCTCGGCGGCTGTGCCATTGACGCAACAGGTGTTCCGCTTCCGCCGGAAACCATTGATAAATGTAAGGCAAGCGACAGTGTACTTCTTGGTGCGGTCGGAGGACCAAAGTGGGATACTCAACCCGGTGATAACCGCCCCGAGGCAGGACTTTTGGGTATAAGAGGAGCACTCGGACTTTTCGCTAACCTTCGTCCGGCAGTTATATTTGAGCCGCTTAAAAATGCCTCCCCGCTGAGGGGAGATATAATCGGCGAAGCTATGGATATTATGATTGTCCGTGAGCTTACCGGCGGAATTTATTTCGGCAAAAGAGGTAATTTTGAAGAGGATGGTATTCCGGCTGCATATGATACCGAAAAATATAATGTCAATGAGATACAGAGGATAGGAAGAGTGGCCTTTGATATGGCTATGAAAAGGAATAAAAAGCTTACAAGCGTTGATAAAGCTAATGTCCTTGATTCCTCACGTCTTTGGAGAAAAACCATGATAGAGCTTTCAAAAGAGTATCCCGAGGTTGAGCTTAATCATCTTTATGTTGATAACTGTGCTATGCAGCTTGTAAGAAATCCCAAGCAGTTTGACGTTATTGTAACCTCAAATATTTTCGGTGATATTCTTTCGGACGAGGCTTCCATGATAAGCGGTTCAATCGGTATGCTTGCCTCGGCAAGTCTTAACAGCACAAAACTCGGTATGTATGAGCCTATTCACGGAAGTGCTCCCGATATTGCAGGTCAGGGAATTGCAAATCCGCTTGCAACAATTCTTTCAGTCGCTATGATGCTGCGTTATTCTCTTGATGAATCCGCTGCTGCCGATGCCATAGAAAAGGCTGTTGCCGAGGTGCTTAAAACCACAAGAACACCCGATATCTACACCGAGGGAACAAAAAAGGTATCTACCGCCGAAATGGGTGATGCCGTTTGTGCACTGATAAAATAATTAATTGTAAATTTGTTGCCGCACGGAGGTTCATAGAAAACTCCGTGCGGCAGTTTTTAGTGTAATTATATTCTGCTAAATTCGGAAACAAGCCTTTTTACACTATTTTTGACGTGCCGCCGACCTGTTATCGGAAATAATTTTGCCGTCCGAAATCTCTATTTGCCTTGTGCAGGAATCGGCAACTGTCTTATCGTGGGTTATTATTATTACCGTTTTCCCCTCCTCGTTCAGCTTTTTGAAAAGCTGTATAATCTCCTCGGAGGTTTTTGTATCGAGAGCACCGGTAGGCTCGTCCGCAAGTATAAAGGACGGGTCATTCACTATTGCTCTGGCAATTGCTATCCTCTGTTTTTGACCTCCGGACAGATTTGTTATCGGCTTATCCGCATATTCCTCCATATTCACCGCCTTAAGTGCAGAAATACACATCTCCTTAGCCTTTTTGCCCTTAATCTTAGCAAAATACAGCGGTGTCATTACATTTTGAATAACCGTATAGGAATCTATCAATGCGAAATCCTGCATAACAATTCCCACCATTTTATTGCGTACCTTTGACAATTCCCTATCCGAAAGCTTTGAAACATCCTTTCCGTCAATCTCATAGCTTCCGCTTTCAAATTTGTCTATACAACCTATAATGTGGAGAAGTGTACTTTTTCCTGCACCGGAACGTCCGATTATCGCAGTCATTTCCCCGTCTGCTATTTCAAGCGATATATCATGCAGTGCATGAAATGCATTAGGCTTCTTGTAGTTGTATGTCTTATTAAGATCGGTTATTTTTATCATCATGCTCCTCCTTAATGATCCCTGAGTGCATCTTTCGGACTTGATTTTGAAAGCATCATTAGCGGCACAAAAACCATTATCAGTATGATAAATGCAATAAGACCCAAGGTTATATATATATTATTCATAGAATAAACAACCAGACTATCCATTATCCCTGCCAAAACCGAGGCTGTCCATATTATAATCAGCAATATACACGAACTT
Source organism: uncultured Clostridia bacterium (assembly GCA_947589365.1). Taxonomy (GTDB): domain Bacteria; phylum Bacillota; class Clostridia; order Oscillospirales; family Acutalibacteraceae; genus UBA1213. The sequence continues at coordinate 5,334 of CANQAJ010000156.1, forward strand.
ATCATAAGAATACCGGAATATGCAAGAAGTATCTTTCGCATATCCGACCAATTCATTCCGCAAAGATAATATACCGAATAGGT